>JANNVM010001264.1:0-13690 GCA_031414455.1 Verrucomicrobiota bacterium | reverse complement strand
GGCAGCAGCTCCAGCACGCTCCGCTCCTGCTCCTCCTCATCGGGCTGATGCCGCGCCGCAAACTTCACCTGCTTTTCGGAGCGGAGGAAGCCGATGGGCTGGAGAGTGAGGTTGGGCATGGGGTGAGACCGGGAGTTTACTAAGGAGGCGGGAGAAGAATTCCAAGCACCAAGAACCAGGCACCAAAGAAGCTCTAAACATCAGGATCGCTGCTGGCAGCCATTTCCTATGGCCCCGGTGCCCGGTGCTTAACTTGATGCTTGATGTTTCTTTGGCGCTTGGTGCTTTTCCGAATTCTCCTTACTCAGAAAACAAGTTGGAACGGGTCCGCACATGGATACACTCCGCCCCATGAGTGAGAAAATCATCTTCGACAAAAAGCCCGCCGTCCTTCCCCTTGAAGCCGGAGACTACTGGTGGTGCGCCTGCGGGCGTTCGCAGACGCAGCCGTTTTGCGATGGTTCGCACAAGGGGACCGGGCTCGCTCCCGTGAAATTCACCCTCACCGAGGCTAAAACCGTGGCGCTGTGCAACTGCAAGCACACCTGCGGCGTTCCCTTCTGCGACGGCTCTCACTCCCGTCTGCCCTCGGCCTGACCGCCGGGAATATCCCGCAATTCCATTCCTCGCACCCGCATGACCACAGAAACCCGCTCCGTTCCCGGTATTGGCATCGCCATTTGTCTCGTGCTCTGCGCCCTTGGCGGCGTCTTTGCTTTTCGCGCATGGCAGAAGGATCCGCCGCCGGCTCCGACGCCACCGGCCCAGACCGCGGAATCCCCTCCCGCACACCAGCCCGCTCCACCACCTCCCGATCCAAAAAAGATGTTTGAAGCACAGATCAGCAAGCTCACTCCCGAAGAATATCACGTGACCCAAAAGTCGGGCACCGAGCGACCCTTCACCGGAAAATACTGGGATCATCATGAAGACGGCGTCTATGTGGATGTCGTCTCCGGCAAGCCGCTCTTCTCGTCGCTCGACAAATTCGATTCCGGATGTGGCTGGCCCAGTTTTGCCAAGCCGCTTGCCGGCGGGGAAATCAAAGAGAATCACGATGCCACGCACGGCATGGAGCGCACGGAAGTCCGCTCCTCCACCGCCGACTCCCATCTCGGCCATATCTTCGATGACGGCCCGGCGGCACTCGGTGGATTACGTTATTGCATCAACTCCGCCTCGCTGCGCTTCGTGCCGCTGGCGGACCTCGAAAAGGAAGGTCTCGGCGAATACCGCAAGCTCTTCGAAAAGAAGCCCCAGCCCTAACGCCGCGTTATGGCCCGCGCCGGATCCAGATGGGTGATGCTTATCACCGTCACCGGCATGGCTGTGGTCTTCTGCGGCGCGCTGATGATCATGATGAATTTCGCGAAAGTCGAAATCAAGAAACGTGACCGCGACAAGCCGCCGGAGAAACCCAATCAGCCGGCCGGTCCATTCGCCGAACGCATCAAACAGCTCTCCCACAAGGAATTCGCCGTGACCCAGCGTGGCCAGGACGACGCCGCATCGTTTGGCCGTCATGTGGAGAAAAAAGACCCCGGCCTCTACCTCGACGTCGTCTCCGGCGAAGTCCTCTTCACGTCCCTCGATAAACTCGATCCCGTCGCCGGCTTCGCGGAATTCTCCAAGTCCTTCAACCCCTCGCTCCTCGTCGAGCAGGAAGCCATCGTCTCCGGCGAGACGAAGCTCCTCGTGAAATCCAAAACCGCACAGTCCTATCTCGGCTGGATCATCACCGACGAGAACAACACCCGCCGCTACATCATCAACTCCTCCGCCCTTCGATTTGTCCCTGTCTCGGAGCTGGAGAAAAAGGGGCTCGGGCAGCACAGTGCACTGTTTCCCCAGCCCTGAGGAAAGGGGAGAGAAGAAACCATGGACGTTGAATCTCCAGAGCACCTTGAGCGCCTGCGCAACCTGCCGGAAATAAAGGCTGCCTTGCTGCGTTTCCGGTTGGATTCCCCAGCCATGGAGGCCCGCTTCGAGCGAGTGTCAAAAAACGTGCTCTACTGGCCGGCAATCGAAAGTCTCAGCCAGCGTTTCGTCTCCACGGGGCATGCCGTGCCCGTGCAGGAGGAACACCAGATTTATGGCAGGCCCTGCTGGCTCCTCGCAGTGGTCCTGGCTCCATCATCTGACGCCCCATTCACGATCGCGGTAGCAGCCGCAGATGCTGCTCCAGTCGAAACGCTGACTGCGCTGATTCAAAGTGTGAGCCGCGATTACTGGTTCGGCTCCTATTTCTTCAAATGAGGAGCTTGGACCGGGCCGCGGATGTTCCCGCCGGTGAACTCTATTGGGGCGTCAGGACGGGTATCCATTCCAATCAAAGCGGGAACCTACCGCCGCCCCGGAAGGACGCTACCGGGGCGCGCTTGCTCCGGGGCATTCCCCCCGCTATGCCCCGGTCATGAGATTTGCCATTTGCAACGAAACCTGGGGCGGGCCGGAGGCCGACTTCGCCAGAGTCTGTGACCGCATCGCCGCCGCCGGCTACACCGGCGTCGAGGTCGCCCCCTTCACCATGTCGGAGAATCCGCAAGACCTCACGGAAGAGGACGCCGCCCGTTTTGGCGGCATCGCCCGCGCCGCGGGCCTCGACGTCGTGGGCCTCCACTGGCTGCTCGTGAAGCCACCCGGCTTCCACCTCACCACTCCCGATGACGCCGTGCGCCGGGCCACCGCGGACTTCGCCTGCCATCTTGTCAGGCTCTGCGCCGCCATGGAGGGGAAAATCATGATCTGGGGCAGCCCCAAACAGCGCAGCCTCGACCCCGCGTGGTCGTGGAACGACACCGCCGCCCGCGCCGCCGGCGTCCTCCGCACCATCTCCGAAACCGCCGGCCCCCTCGGCGTCACCCTCGCCATCGAACCCCTCGGCCGCCGCGAAACCAATTTCCTCAACACCGCCGCCGAGACCATCCGCCTCCTTGAAATGGTGGACCACCCCGCCTGCCGCCTCCACCTCGACGTCAAGGCCATGAGCGACGAAATCGAATCCATCCCCGACATCATCCGCGCCAGCCGCGACCACACCGTCCACTTCCACGCCAACGATCCCAACCTCCGCGGCCCCGGCATGGGCCACGTCACATTCGAGCCCATCGCCGCCGCCCTCCGCGAGACCAACTACACCGGCTGGGTCTCCGTCGAAGTCTTCGACTACACCCCCGACCCCGACACCATCGCCCGCGACAGCCGGGAGTATTTGCGGCAGGTGTTTGGGAAATAGGCATCTGCCTTAATCAAGTGGATGGGAATGGGCACATCAAGATGACGAGAGTGACTTATCTTCCATTCCTCTTACGTTGCCTCATCGCCAGCCTGCTCCCGCTGTCATGCACACCTGCGCCCCGCACAGAGAAAGGAACGCTCGTCGTCAAGGATCTAAGTGGCACCCGTTTGTGGGAGGATGTTTCACCCGCTGGGATTCCCCACTCGGAGATGAAGGGATTCACCGACCGCAAAGCATTCCATCTTAAGGAAGCATTCGTCGCATGGAGGTTTCCCGGAGGAGTCACCTTCCAGCATCACATTATCTCAGGGAGTATGGACTATGTGGATGGGAAGCTAAGATCCATAAGCGGTCATGGAGAAATGATGCCGTTGGACGAAGTGATGGTCTTGGCGCGGCGTCTCCATGAACTGTTGGACAAACCCACGAATGAGCTCGAAAAGTGGGCTTCGACAGAAGGGGTGAAGGGCTCGACCGGGCAAAACTTTTCCTTTGGTGCCAGCGGAGCCGGCATCCACTTGTTCTGTGAGGTTCGTCGTTCCGGCGGAAGCGTTATTCCGTGGAGACTCCTTCTGGACGTTTCGTGGCTAAACGAAAAAGATCTTAAATACATGAGAAAGCCCGTGCCTGCGGTTCTCTTTAAAGAGGCTGGTTTTATAAACCTCGATCCACCCAGCGGAAGACGCTATACGATGAAGGAGGACTTCCGGCTCTACCAGGAGAAGCACGGATACCCACCGCCCGGCGCGGGAAAACTTTGGGCGTCGGCCGCACTCCTCGCTATCGCCGCCGCGATTTACTTTTGGCAGCGCCGGAAGCCCCGCAGTGTGATGTGAGGGGAAAATGGGGACGGTATGCAAAACTTGTCAGAATCGTTGTCCCCAGAGCGACGGGGAGTTGTGTGATCGTCCACGGTGCCTATCACCGGGCAGCGAAATGTGGCCGGCGTGCGGAAATTGACAGGCAAGGTAGCGGCAGCTTCGTCGTGCTCCGCAGTCCACCCTGGACGTGATGACCGGAACGCTCTCCGTGTCTTGTGCCAAAACCACAATTGAACATGATCAGACACCTGCGCCTGGCCGGATTGATAATAACCTGGATTTGGGTCCTTGCCGGGACGCTTTACGCCGCGCGGGCGCCGCTCAGCCCAGATGAACTCACTCAGGAATCTGAGCTGATTCTGACGGGAAAAATACTCGCGCTCGATGTCGGCGTGGAGCGTGCGCACATTGAAAGAGGATTCGGCAATTACGATTGGGCGATTGATCTCACTATCAAGATCCAGAGCATCGAGAAGGGGACGTATGATCCGGCCGGCACCATCGTCGCGCGGTGTTTTCGGATCAAGTCACGCAAGAGCCAGTGGGAGTACTTTACGCCGGGCGGGAATCGCCCGATACCGGACGTGGGCGCCGAAGTGCGCGCCCATCTCTACCGGCGGGGAGGATCGTGGCGAGTCGTTCACCCCAATGGCCTGCAGCCAGTCCCGGACCAGGCTCCCCTTGCCGATGCCGCTGTCATACCCGTGTCCAAACGGATGGTATTCACCTACTTGTTGCCTGTGGAAATTTGGATTTGCCTTGTCGTGGCCGGGGTGATTCTCCTCGGCATCGTTCGATTAGTCAGGCGTTTCCGGCGACGTTATCCGGCGCAGCGGGATGGCACTTCAATTGGGAGATAAAGTCCATAGATTACGCAGATTTACACAGATTCCCGGCAAAATGACAGGATGCTGCGGAATCACCGGCGAAGTGAGTCCCGCACAAGTTCCGCCATGGATGTAATTTCCTGAAAATCTGCGCCAATCTGCGTAATCTGCGGAAAACCATTCTCGAATTCTGGTTTAAAATCAGACTCATTGACGATGCTGCGAATCTTTCGATACCTTTGGGCCGCCCCCTGCTCACTGGTGGGGCTGTTTCTCGCGGGACTCCTCCTGCTTTGCGGCGGGTCAGGGCGATTCGTGGCGGGGATTCTTGAGGTCTATTGGCGCACGGAACCGTACGGCGGGAAACTTCCCTTCTGCGCCATCACGTTCGGGCATGTGGTACTGGGAGTTGATGGCGACACGCTGGAGCGGGTACGGAACCATGAGTTGGTGCATGTCCGGCAGTACGAACTGTGGGGCCTGTTCTTCTTCCCGGCCTACCTTGCCTCCAGCGTCTGGCAGTGGTTCCGCGGGAGAGATCCCTATTGGGACAACTACTTCGAGGTGCAGGCCCGGAAGCGCTGCGGTGAAGGGCACGGTTCCCGCTGAGCCCCCTTGCCCTAACGTGACACCCGGCGCGCGAGACGCTGGTTGTACTGGATGGAGGTGCGAAGATTTTTGATCTTCATCGCGATGGGCCGGTAGGCATGGAGGGCCTTTTGGGTGCCGGGATCTCGCTGGTCAATCGCGTTGCTGAGATACTGGCCGATCTGGAAGGTGAGTTCGCCCTTCTGGGTGTCTATGGAGCCGATCTTGGCGGAGAGTTCGGCGATCTGTTTGCTGCGTTTGCCAATTTCAGAAACGAGTTCTGCGGTCTCGGTCTTGAGGGCATCGCGGCGGCTGGAGACTTCGTCGTCAATGCGCTGCACGGCCTGCTCGAGTTTTTCCACTTCGCTTTCGCGGCCAGTGATCTCGGCGAGATCGCGGGCATGGGATTCCTTGAGTTTCACGAGAGTGCCGCGGGTCTTTTCGATTTCCGCGGTGTAGTCGCCGTCCTGCTTTTTGAGCACTTCCAGCTTGGCCTTGAGGCTGCCGAACTTCCGGCGGGTGTCGCCGTCGCGGTTCTTGATGTCTTCGACGTCGTTCATGATGACGACAGCCTTTTCCATGAGTTCGCGTTTCCGGCTCAGAATGGCCTGCACCTGGTGGTCATAGCGGTCCTCGATTTCGTAGAGCTTTTCCTGCGCGGCTTCGTTGTCATTGGTGAGTTGATCGGAGAGGTCGCGCATTTCCTGCTGACGCTTGTCGAGATCGAGGATTTGCCAGTATTCGCCGGAGAGGTCTTCGATCTCATCACACTGCGGCCATGCGAGTTTGCCGAGAAGATCCTGGGCTTCAGCGAGAAACTGGGTTTCGCGGGTGACGGTGCTCCAGCGCTGGCGCTCCTGACGGATGCCGAACTGCCAGAGCAGGCGGCGGGTAAAAAATCCAATGGCGTTCATCCTGAGGGGGTGAGGGGTGTTAAACGGGGCGGGAATATGGGATGAGCGGCGGGGGCGTGTCAACTCATTCCCACTTCATCTTTCGCTGAGAACGAGATTCCGGTTCTTCCAGACGTAGGCCGCGCCGCTCCAGACGGTGGTCAGCAGGGTGATGCCGAGCAGCACGGGGATCATGGCACTGCGACCCGCAGCGGGGATTTCAAAAATCGGGCGCAGCCATCCCATGCCGGGCTCGGCGCTGGCATGGAGTACGAGGAGGTAGCTGGCAGTGACGATCTGCCAGACGGTCTTTTGTTTTCCCAGCCAGTCGGCGGCGAGAATGGCCCCGCGGGACGAGGCCAGCAGGCGCAGGCCGGTGACGAGGAATTCGCGCGTAAGCACGGTGATGACCAGCCACGCGGGCATGGTGCTGCGGTCGGTGTCGAGGAGCACAATGAAGGCGGCCGACATCAGGACTTTGTCCGCCAGCGGATCCATGAGTTGGCCGAAGGACGTCACGAGTCCTCGCTGCCGGGCGATCCGGCCGTCGAGGTAATCGGTGAAACTCGCCGCGCCAAAGAGCAGCGCCGCCACGGTGAATGCCAGACTCACCCCCGAATAGGCCGCCGCCACAAACAGCACGGTAAGGCCGAGCCGGGCGATGGTGAGTTGATTGGGCAGATTCATGGAGGGGTAGCGACCCCTGGCATGGATTGGGGGCTTGTCCAATGTGCTTTGGCGGAGGAGGTGAGAGAACCGCGGATAACCCGGGTGACCCGGAGATGCGGAAGGGTTCTGCTCCGCAGTCCGACGAGCCTTCATTTATCAACGCTATCCGTGAGATCCGCGGTTTTCCCGCCTCCCGAATGCGCATTGCAAATCCCTGCGTCCCGGATGCATGATGTCCGCCACGACCATGCTCAAACTCGGTGTTAACATAGACCATGTGGCTACGCTTCGGCAGGCGCGTTATGCGCGGATGCCCGGGGCCCACCACGAAGAACCCTCCCTCCTCGAAGCCGCGCGGGAATGTGAGGCCGCCGGCGCGCATTCCATCACCATCCATCTCCGCGAGGACCGCCGCCATATTCAGGACCGCGATGTCCACCTCCTGCGCCGTGAACTCCGGGTGCCGCTGAATCTCGAACTCGGCAACACCGCTGAGATCGTCACCATCGCCTGCGCGCTGCGCCCGGCCTTCGTCTGCATGGTACCGGAGAACCGTCAGGAAATCACCACCGAGGGCGGGCTCGACGTGGTGCGGCTGCGTGCTGAAGTCGAGCCGTCCATCCGCAAACTTCAGGCAGCGGGAATCAAAGTGAGTCTGTTCATTGACCCCGATCCGGCTCAGGTGGACACGGCGGGCGCACTGCGCGCCGACATGATCGAACTGCACACCGGCGCCTACGCCAACGAAACCGGCACGGCACGCGAGTCGGAACTCTCCCGGCTCATTGCCGCCGGCGCGCAGGGCCATGCGCTCGGACTCCAGATCAACGCCGGACATGGCATCACCACAGCAAACCTCGCGCCACTCAAGGCGATCCCGCACCTCACCGAGCTGAACATCGGCCATCACCTTGTCAGCCGCGCGGTTTTCATCGGCCTGCGGGCGGCGGTGCGGGAGATGCTGAAAGCGATGGGCCATGCCGGATGAAACGCCAGACCCGCGGCCCCGGGAAAGTACGCCGGTGGTGATCTATTCCCCGATGCCGCTGGCGTCAGGCAAAGGGAATGCCGTTTCGGCGCTGCGCATCGCGGGCTTGTTGCGCGAGGGAGGGATTCCCGCCGCCGCCACCGATGCGGCACCTGCGGACGGCGCGGAAGTCCTTGTCGTGATGAATGCCTGGCGCAGCGCCGCCGTGGCGCTCGACTGGAAACAGCGGCATCCGGCGCGCCCGCTCATCGCCGTGCTCACCGGCACGGACATTTTTCCTGACTTCCCCTCGCATCCGGAAGTGGTGAGGGTGCTGACCGCCGCGGACGCGATCGTGGGATGGCACAGCGAGTCCGCGGCGCAGTTGCCGGAGCCATTTCAGAACAAGACCCGGGTCATTTACAAAAGCGCGCCCGGCGTTCCCGCTGACATGCCGCCGCACCGCACGCTGCCGGAGCCGCCCGCACGCCTCGAAGTGATGGTTATTGGCCACCTGCGGGATGTGAAGGATCCGTTCCGCGCCGCCGCCGCCGCACGACTGCTGCCCGCGGAGTCGCGCATTCACATTCTCCATGCCGGCGACTCCCTAACTGACGACATGACCGCGCAGGCCACCGCCGAAATGAAGGCCAATCCGCGCTACACCTGGCTGGGCGGCATCGCCCGCGAAGCCCTCTGGCAAAAACTCCGCACGGCAGTGCTCACCGTGAACAGTTCCCTCGCCGAAGGCGGTGCCAATGCCGTGGTGGAATCCCTCCGCTGCGGTGTCCCCGTTCTCGCCAGCCGCATTCCTGGCAATACCGGACTGCTCGGCCGCAACTGGCCGGGGCTGTTCGACACCGGAGACACCGCCGCCCTCGCCGCACTGCTGCGACGTTGTGAGTGGGACCCGGGATTCTATGGCGAACTGCTCGCCCGCACGGCAGAACGCGCGCGGCTTTTTATTCCGGCGTTTGAGCAGCAGGGATGGCTCGCGCTCCTTCGGGAGCTGCCGGTCTGACGGAAGAATGGGAACCGCGGATAACCCGGTTGCAGCCGGTAATCCCATGCTCGCCGTATGTTCCTCACACTCCGCACGTTCGCTGCCGTCGCGGCCCCGCGTCCGCGCGGCGCGGCGGATTTTTGCACGGCTGTTCGTGCAGCAATGGCCGCGCAGGGTAGTTTTGGACTTTAGTCCGAAAGGCTCACCGATTCTAAAATCGTGAGCACGGGCCACGGGCTGAAGCCCTGAACTACTTTCCTCCGTGCAAAAATCCGCCCCGCGTCCGCGCGGCGCGGCGCACTTCGGAGGTCGTCCCGCCGCGTCCGGGCACTACCGTGGGCACCATGTTCCCGAACACACGATGGACCGAACTCGCCCATGCCACGCTGCACGGGGACGAAGCCGGGCGCGCGGCGCTCGATGCCCTGTGCCGCAACTACTGGGAACCCGTGCGGCAGTTCGTTCTCCAGCGCGGCTGGCCACAGGATGAGGCCCCCGATCTCGCTCAGTCGTTCTTTTTGTTTCTCATGGAAAAAGGCATGTTGCACAAAGCCGAACGCGAGAAGGGCCGCTTCCGGTCCTTCCTTCAGGGCGTCCTCAATAATTTCCTCCTAACCGAACGCGACCGTCGCCGGGCGCAGAAGCGCGGCAGCGGTCAGGAACACGTCGAACTGGAAGACGACAGCGCCGCCACCGACGCCACGGCGGGGCGCGAATTCGACAAGCAGTGGGCGCTGGCCATCATGCAGGGTGCGCTGCAAAAGGTGTCCGCAGAATGCATGGCCAAACGCGGCGAGGGCGCGTTTGAGGTCATCAGCGTCTTCATCGGCGGAAAGGGGGAGTTCATGCCCCAGGAAAAGGCCGCGGAAAAACTCGGCATGGCCGTGGGCACCTTCCGCACGGAAATCCACACATGGCGACAGAAGCTGCGCGAGTATCTGCGCGCCGAAGTGAGGCGAACCGTCAGCGCGCCGCATGAGGTGGAGGAGGAGATGAACTACCTGTGGCAACTGCTCACTGCGGCATGAGCGCCCCTGCCCCCGCGCTCTGTTTGCTCCCATCCCGCTTTCGGATCCGCGAGCAGAATGCCCTCCTCTTTCTTGCGCCCCTCGATGCTGATGATGAAGTCAGGAAAGAAGCGTCCGCCTTCACCAGCCCCGCATCCACCGCATCCGACCGGCTCACGGAAATCCACTGCGCCTCGGCTACGCCGCAACTCTTCTTCCACTTTTCGATGTCCGTGTCATCCGGCGTCGCCGTGATGCGCACCGTGTAGTCAGGGGCCAGCACATCGTCATAGAATGCCGCCGCCTGCCCCTGGCCCTGCAAGCTGTGATGCGCCTCGTCCACCACCACACCGATGCGGAATCCCATCTCCCGCAGCACCGCCACCAGCGTATCCGTGCCCGGCGCCTGTTCCCTGTCTTTGCGCGCATTGCGGCGATCCGCCACTTTCACCGCGACCGTCTGCCAGGTCGTCACAAACACATCGCCGCGCCACGATCCTGACACCTGCCGGTCCTGTGCCAAATCCCGCACCCGCAACCCGCCGCACTCCGCTGTGGAGGTGAAACTTGCGCGGCCCGCCGCGCTCGCATACTGTCGGCCCATGATTGACTGGTCAACCTGTCCTGCCGTTGAGCGCCGCCCCGGTCTTGTCAGCGGAGCGTGGGTCTTCCGAGGTACTCGTGTGCCGTTGCGCGCGCTTTTCGAGAATCTCCGTGATGGAGCCAGCCTCGACGATTTCATCGCCTGCTTCCCTGGCGTCACCCGCGAACAGGCCGTGGCCGTGCTGGAGCATGAATCTGCCGCCCTGCTCGAACCCGCCGGCGCGTGAAAATCCTCTTCGATCAGGGCACTCCGGTGCCGTTGCGGCGTTCTCTCCCGGGCCATGTGGTGGATACCTGCGCCGAGCGCGGCTGGTCGCAGCTCCAGAACGGCGACCTCCTCCGCGAGGCTGAAGCTGGCAGCTACGACCTCTTCGTCACCACCGATCAAAACCTCCGCTGCCAGCAAAACATTACCGGACGGCGCATGGCCATCCTGGTTTTGCTCACGACTTCCTGGCCGCGAATCCAGCAGCGCACGGCTGACATTGCTGCCGCCGTAGAGGCTATCCGGCCCGGAGACTATCTGGAATTCCCGGTTTGATTGGAATGATCCGGCCGGCACTCCGGCACCTCCATTGTCTGTGGTGTTCGCCCCATTTGCCGATCCATCTGCGCATAGGCTTCTGCCGCGGTACGCTTCTGCTGCCGAGAACGCGCTGCTCTCAGGGCCTTCTTTTGTTGCTCCGTCATGCGAGGCACCATCGGGCGATTCCGGGTCACGGGCAAGCTCCCTGTCACAGGCACTCGCCCCGCCACTGGGATTGGCGGGCTGTGTCCGCCATTTGAAATCACCCGCCGCAGGCGCACTCTCTCCCTCCACGCCCCCAATGAAACACGCCTCCGGCACCCGTTGAAGAATGGCGGCTCCAACCCGCCACTCCCAGTGGCGTCCTCCGTCTTCGCTGACAAAATCGCAGACCATTGTGTTATCCGGGGTTCAATCCAAACCTCCGCGCCAGGCTCTGCGGGATGGGTTCCACCTGCACCTGACCCGCGGCGGCGAGGCGCGGACGCAACAGGCAGGGCTGCCAGGTATAAACCATCACGCTGCCGTGGGCCTTCGACCGTTTCAAAATCACCTTCGCCGTGCCGGCCTGCACCCGCGGCACATAACAAAGCGCCCCGCCCTCATCCTCCGCCCAGTGCAACTCCGCCTCCGCATACGCCTCCAGCGTCTCGCGGTGGATCAATTGCAGCGCCGTCCACACCTCCGCATGCTCGATCCCGGTCATCTCGCCCTCTGCGATCCGGCGGCACCGCAGATAGGCGAAATCTCCCGCCAACCCCGCCTTGTCCCCGTAGCCCGATATCACGCGACCGGCATCAGCCATCCGCAGGAACCGGAGCGTATCGAAGTTATCCCCTACAACGATGAGATTCCACCACGGCCCCAGGCCGCAGGACAGCGCCGGATCCAGGTCCAGCGCCACGAAGTTCCCATTCAGCGCCTTGTCCCGCTCGATTTCATTCGCCTCCCAAACCAGCCCGAACCGCGTCGCATCCCGCCGGTCCCGCGCCTCCAAAAGGCGGAGGAGTTCCTCACGGGACAGGTCATCGTACTTGGACATGGAGGGGGAAATGAAAATTGAAGAATGCGGAATGCGGAATGGCGAGCGAGTTCCTTCGCATGTCAGCGGCAGGTCAGGCAACCACTTTCCGAAGGCACCGGTCGGGATTATCTTGTTGGGCCACCAGTCAGGAAGAGGTTTCGGCCCCACTCGACCCATTCGAAGTACGAGAAGCTTAGTTTGCCGATGGCGAAAAAAGGAGGTTCATTTGATGCGGTGACGCCAGTGCCAAACGGCTCCAGAAATGGCGATAAAACTAAGCGAAACACCTAGAGTAGTTCCAACCATTTTGAATGATGTTAGAATTGACAACGCGGTAACCGTTGTCATCCATAGCGCGAAAAATGCGAGGATTATCCATGCGTTGCTCTCATCTACCTGTTTTTTCCTCGCCTTTATTGTGCCCAGCAGGGAAACTACTGTGATCAATGCGAGAAATGCTCCGAGTATTAAATCGCTTTGTGTTATTTTCATCTGGAGTACTGAAGGGTGAGATAGTTGCGTGAAGCAAGCTCGAACATGAGGAATTCCTGTTTGGAAGCCGTGAATTCCAGACGCGCCAGGTGCTCGAGACCCAGTGTCAAGTGATGGAGGTCTTGTGCAGGGTTTACCTGAAACGATGGTATGCGCCACAGAAGATTGGCTTCTCTGACATCAATTCCTGTTGGCAGATGCGCGTACAAATCCGGTGGGACACTAACTCCAAATTCAGAAAGTAGATTTTCCCCAGTACGCACTAGACCGAGTGCCCTTCCTACCGTTGATTCGGCCTCTGTTATAGCGCTTTTTATTTGTGCGGCGGCTACGCCTAACACCGCGGTGGAAAAACCAAAACCAAGGAGAGCTCCGCCGACCGGTTTCCACAGCAAGTCTGTCGTCATTGAGAGAAGCACTGTGCGCAATGCTGGGACATGGTCTGCGATAATTCTGCTGGCGTGTTTCGAGAACGGAGCCAATGCGTGGCTTAGTCGGTAGAGTTCCCTTTCCAAGGGTGGAATATAGTACACTCCATAAGCCATCGCTAGTATCCCCGTGTAAATTCCGGTAACATAGCCAACCCCGATTGCCCGAATATTGCCCTGCAATACTGGAATTGCGAAAGCCTCAAGCAATGAGAAATGCCCACTTGGATCAACTCTCTGAATGGGCTCCGCATTCGCATACAGGTACTTATGCAAACTGGCCGGATCCTGAGTGCCTTCGTAGGTGTCCGCGTTCCAGAACCTGCCGGTGAGCGGGTTCATCATGCGGGCCCGCAGGTGGTAGAGCCCGAGGGCGGGGTCGTATTGCTCGCCGGTGTAGAGGTAGGGGTTGGTGGTGGCTCCGGTGGTGTGGATGAGTTGGCCCCAGGCGTCGTAGTCGTAGGTGTCAGTGATCGTTCCTGCGGCGTCGGTGAGGTAGCGGACGTTGCCGTGACCGTCGTAGCCGTAGTAGGAGAGGGACCACTGATTAGTCCCGGGGTTTAAGCGATCTTGTGAGATTAAGTCGTGGCCGTATGTGTAGAGG
>JANNVM010001263.1:0-17896 GCA_031414455.1 Verrucomicrobiota bacterium | reverse complement strand
ACGAGGTTCTGATGGCCATCGCCATCGGGGTCGGCTTCGGGCAGGGCCGCGAAGTTGGAGGGATCGAAAGGTGGAGGAGGAGCGCCGAAGTTAGCCACGGCCCATTCGATGTAGTTGAGCGGACCGGTTTCCTCTGTAAAGACCGGTGCCGCCGCCGTCCCGGTATTGCGGTGGAAGGCGTAGGAGCTGTCCTCGCTTTCGGGTCCGGCGGGGGCTTTGCCTTTGAGTTTGTCACCGCGGGCGAGGCGGGCGGCGCGCTCTTCCAGCGTGGCGATGAGTTCGCCGGCCTTTCCATAACTGTCGGCGGCGTGCTTGCTGGCGTTGGCAAGGATCTTGGTTCCGTCGATGGATACGGTGCCCATTTTGACGAACTTCATCTCGCGGGCCAGCAGGAGGATCTTGAGGAAGGTCTCCTTGATGAGCGGGCCGTTTTTGCGGCTGAAGGTGCAGAGGGTGTCGTGGTCGGGATGGGTGTTGGCGCAGATGTAGCGCACGGCCACGTTCTGCCATGTGGCGTGCTCGATGCGGCGGGAACTGAAGAGGCCGGTGGCGTAGCAGTAGACGAGCAGACTGAGCATCATCTCCGGCGGATACTGGGCATCAGCGCCGCCGCGGTGGTTGATGCTGCACTGGTCGAGCTTGAGCGCCACGGCATCAATGACGAAGTGGGCGAGGTCGTTTTCCGGGATCCAGTCCTGAAGGCACTCGGGGAGCAGCATCGGTGTCTGACGGCCGATATTCTGATAGCGGGCGGCCATGATTCACTGTTAGCACAGGCCGTGGCGGGGGAGCAGGAAAGTTCTGTTATAAGAACCAGGTTTTCCGGTTCAAAAGTGCGTCAAAATCTGAATTTCCATGTTTTTGAGGCTGGAGCTAAGTCCGACAGGCTGCTAGCCGATGTGAATGCTGTCGTGAACGGGACGGATGTTTCCTTTTTCCGGGCCAATGCCAATGGCGCGGCGTGGGAAAAAGCATTACCCTCACACCAGGCGAACTCTCCCAGACCGTCTCCTCCATCTCCATCGTCAGCGGAAACACGGTCATCGACAGCGCCAGCCCTGCGTCGCTCGCCGGCGCGCGCACATCCGGGGAATACGCGCCCGGCTCCAGCACGCTCGTCCCCATCTCTCCTGGCAGCACCCAAGTGCTTAGCATTCGCCTGACGACCTGCCCCGGAGCCAGCCAGATCGCCTTCAGCCGGTTCTTTGTCGAACTCAGCCCCGGCATCTCCATCTATCCGGAAGGCGGCATTGCCCTTGAGCGGTCCATTCCTCTCGCCGGTGTCCAGCCCGTGCTTGTGATCATGCCCGTCCTCAGCCCGCTTCAGCAGTGGCGGAGCCCCCCCGCGTGGGCACAGGACCACCGGAGAGGGATCATCGCGCGCATCCTGAGCGAATTCCGCGGGCCGTACAACTACGAGTATTAATCGGATGGACCGGGGACGGAGGGGCTGCCGAGCCGTGCAGAAGACAAGCAACGGATCAGCGGCGAGAGCCTCGCCGAAACGCAAACACCGGCAGCCAGGACGTAACGGATTGGCTCTCGCCACGGATGCGTCCCCCGACGCCCACACCGGCACCCCGGCGCGCGCGCAGACCGGAATCGAACTTGATTTCCCGGCACCGGGCTGGACACTGCGCGCCCTTTTTGCCACTCCAAGATACATGTCTGACACCAAAAAACTCAAACTAGGACTGCCCAGCGGCAGTCTCCAGGAACCCACTCTCGCGCTCATGGAACGGGCGGGATTCAGCATTCAGGGAGCGAGCCGGAGCTATCGTCCGGCGGTGGATGATGTGGAGATGGAGATCCGGCTGCTGCGGGCGCAGGAGATCGGTCGTTATGTGCATCAGGGGTTTCTGGATGCGGGCATCACGGGGCGGGACTGGATCATCGAGAACAATGCGGATGTGGAATACATCTGCGAACTGCCGTATTCCCGGGCGACCAACAAGCCGACCCGCTGGGTACTGGTGGTGCCTGAGGATTCGCCGATCAAGACGGTGCATGATCTGGAGGGTAAACGCATCGCCGCTGAGGCGGTGGAGTTGACCCGGCATTATCTGAAGTCGAAGGGCGTGACGGCGGAGGTGGAATTTTCGTGGGGCGCAACGGAGGTGAAAGTGCCGGAACTGGTAGATGCCATTGTGGACATCACCGAGACCGGTTCGTCGCTGCGGGCGAACAAGCTGCGCATCGTGGACACTCTGCTGGAGAGTTATCCGCAACTGATCGCGAGCCGCGCGGCGATGGCGGACGAATGGAAGGCGGCAAAAATCCGCCGGCTGGCCATGCTCATCAAGGGAGCGCTCGATGCCCGCGGCAAAGTGGGCCTCAAGATGAATCTGCCGAAGTCTCAGCTGCAGAAACTGGTCTCCACCCTGCCAAGTCTGCGCCGCCCGACCATCGCTCCTCTGACTGATGAAGACTGGCTCAGTGTGGAAACGGTCATTGATGAAAGCATCGTCCGGGAAATCATCCCGCAGCTCAAGGAACTCGGCGCGGAGGGCATCATTGAGTATCCGCTCAACAAGCTGGTGCATTGAGATGCGCCCGTTTTGCCACGCGGTTGTGCAAGGCAGTCGTGGGCTTTAGCCCGCGGGGCGCACGTCACGGGCTGAAGCCCCTGACTACTTTCTCCTTTCTCCATGAAACTCTTCCTCCTCTCCGGTGAACGCAGCGGCGACCGCCACGGGGCCGGGCTCATGGAGGAGCTGCGCGGGCGGCAGCCGGACATCGCCTTTAACGGACTCGGCGGCGCGGAGATGCACGCGCTGTGTCCTGACATTCCCGACTGGGTGGAGGAGGCCGGGGTGGTGGGGCTGGTGGAGGTTCTGAAAAAGTACGGGTGGTTCAAAAAGAAGTTCGCCGCAACACTGCAGCGCATTACGGAACTGAAGCCGGATGCGGTGATCCTCATTGATTATCCCGGCTTGAATCTTCGCCTTGCGAAGGCGCTGCGGGAGCGCGGCTATGCCGGCAAAATCATCTACTACATCAGCCCGCAGGTCTGGGCGTGGCACCGCGGGCGGATTCCGAAGATGGGCAAGCTGCTCGATCTGATGATCTGCATCTTCCCGTTCGAGAAGGATCTCTACGAAGGCTGCGGGCTGCACACTATCTTCGGAGGGCATCCGCTGGTGGAGTATCACCGGAAGCGCCGGCTCAACATCGCGCGCGAACCGGGATTGACAGGACTTTTCCCGGGGAGCCGGAAGCGGGAGATCTCCAAACACTTCCCTGCCCTCCTTGATGCCGCGCAGCGCATGAAAGTGGAGCGTCCGGCGCTGAAGTTTGTGGCCAGCGCGGCATCGGAAAAACTCGCCGCCACCATGCGCGGGATGCTGGCGGTGAATCCTGTGGCGGACCTGACCATTGAGACCGGTACCGTGAATACACTCATGCAGCGGGTGGCCTGCGGCGCGGTGGCGAGCGGCACGGCCACGCTGGAGGCGGCCATCCACGAGATGCCGTACTGCCTGATCTATAAAGTGAGCCCCGGCACTTACGTTGCCGGACGGATGCTGATCCGGGTGCCGTTCCTCGGCATCGTCAATATCCTGGCAGGCCGCGAAGTGGTGAAGGAACTGCTCCAGGGCCGCTGCACCGGCCCGCGGATCGCCGCGGAACTGCTCCGTCTCAGCGACGACAGCGCGGCGCGCGCAGCGTTGTCAGGCGAACTCCACGGCATCGTGGAAACTCTCACCGGCGACGGCGCCTACGGCCGGGCGGCGGAGGCGGTTCTTTCCATGTTGGCTGGATAACCGCTAGTTCGCGGCACCTGCGCTGGAGGCCCGCGAGAGCACCCGGCTGATGAACGGAAAGAACTGCTTCTTGCGGCTGACGATGCCGTCCATTTCAAAGATGCCGGGGCCGAGCGAGGGGTAGTCTATCTCTTCCGTGACGGCGGAGCTGCCGGCGGTGAGGAGCACGCTGTAGTGGCGTGTGATGTCGGTGACGATGAGGCAGGCATATCCGCAGTCCTCGGCAATGCGGAGGTTTTCCAGTGCGGCCTGAAGTTCGGCGGTGCGGGCTGGAAGATCATCGAGCCCGAGTTCTTCGATCTGACTGATGCTGATGCGCCAGCCGTGTTCGGTGAATTCCTTGCGGTCGGTGTTAAGGATCGTGGCCGCGGGAGCAGCGCGAAGCAGGGAGCCGGCTGCGAAGAAATCGCGGGCGAAATCGTCGACCACGATGCCGGCCAGCCCCGCGAGCCACGCGAGCATTTCCCGGTCCATAGTGCGGGCGGTGGGAGAGGTGAGCTTGAGGGTGTCGCTCACGATTCCGGCGCACAGGCAGAGGGCGACACTGGAGGAGGGCCGCTCGCCCTGCATTTGATAGAGACGGGCGACGATGGTGGAAGTGGATCCGACCGGTTCGTTGATGAAGCGGATGGGCACACGGCTGACGAGATCGCCGCCGAGGCGGTGGTGGTCTATCACTTCCAGAATGGCGGCATCGCGGGCACCGGGCACCGCCTGGGAGAGTTCGTTGTGGTCCACGAGCACGAGCCGCTGGCGTGGAGGATCGAGGAGGTCGGACTTGGAGAAGACGCCAATGAGTTTTCCGTCTTCCTCGCGCACCACAGGGAAGAGCGGCTGCGGGGAGTGGAGGATTTCGTTGCGGATATTGTGGAGATGGACACGGGCACCGTAGGATTTGACGTCCCGGTCCACGGCCTCCGCGATGCGGCGCGAGCAGCGGATGAGCTGGGTGGTGCTGGCGGTATCGTGGTCGCAGGATATTACGGTACAGCCCTGCGCGCGGGCAATTTCCTGGAGGTCGGGCCGGAGGTGAGCACTGTTGGTGAGGATCAGCGCGCGGACTTTGGCCTCCAGCGCGAGGCGATGCACTTCCGGACGGTCGCCGACGACAACAACGAGGTCGTCCGGGAGGAATTCATGAAGGCGGTTGTCCACGGTCGCTTCACTGGACGCACTAACCGTAAGGACGAATTCCTGCTCGGTGTCGAGCCGCGTGCCGCAGTCAATGTGCCCCTCCAGCGTGCGGGAGATGTTGGCGAGTGTGGTGCGCACCCTGCGGGCCTGGGCTTTGTCGTCCACATTGTGCACGAGGAGTTTCAGCAGATCCTGGACACTCGCGAGTCCGATGACGGCCCCCGCGTCATCCACCACGGGAATGCACCGGGTGCCCGCGCGGTCCATGCGCTGATAAACATCGAGAAACGTTTCGTCGGCCCGGGCCTTGATGACATCCTCGCGGCAGATGGTTGCCGTGTTGGGGTGGATATCCATGAGCAGGTGCGGCGGTTCGATGCCGGCGAGGCGGAGCACCCACTCGGTGCGCTGATTGAGCCCTCCGCAGCAGGCGGCGACGGCATCGGGATAACGCGTGAGACGCAGCAGTTCGGCGTAGCCGATGGCGCTGCAAATGGCGTCAGTGTCAGGGTTCAGGTGGCCGATAACATAGACCGGCTGCTTGCCGGCACCGGTGCTCTCGTAGTTGGCTTGGATCATGGGGCGGCATCCATGACACGCTCCTCACGGCGGTCCAGTGAGGAGAAGCCATGGTCCGTCAGAATATGATTCATGCGAATATCATGAGGTTCGGACGGCAGCGAGGGCTGCAACTGGCAGGCGAAACAAACTCCGCAGAGCACCGCATCCGCGCTCAGTCCGCCAAGGAAACGGTCGAAATGACCGCGGCCCCGACCGAGCCTGGTCCCGTCCGCCGCAAAACCAAGGCCCGGCACGAGGACGAGGTCTATTTCCGCCACCGGCATTTCCTGACACTGCGCCGGTGACGGCTCACGAATTCCGTGAGGCCCGGCAGTCAGGCCTGCGTCCGAATGCACGATACGCGCGACAATCCGGTCGCACTCCATCGCCGGGAAGGCGATACGCCGCCCACCCGCCGCTCCGGCCAGTGACAAGAGGTCCGGTTCGTATTTCAGGGCGGCAAAGAGCATCACGCTGCGCGCGTTTGCCCAAATCGCGCTGTCCAGCAGGTAGCGGCGAATCGCACGGGACCACTCGGTGCGGTGCTCCGCGCTAGTGTTGCGAAGGGTCGCGTCGAGCGCAGAACGCCAGGCTGCCTTTTTCCGGTCCATCAGTGCTTCACCTCAAACTTAAGCCGGTAGAATTTCCTGCCGCCGGTGCCGATGGGAAATTTGTAGAGCAATTGCGCGGGAGTGACCGCCGTGCAGCAACCCGGAGGCAAATCGGTCCAGACGCCGGCACCGGTGCTCTCTTGCGGCGTCACATTGAGAAACCGGCTCCAGTCCTCCCGCAATGCCACCGGCCAGTCTAGGCTGGTAGCCGTGGGGCTGCGGGTGGAACTTCCAGAAACCTGGAAGCCCGGAGCAGGCGGCGACCGCTCGTCCCGGCGCAGCGGATCCCCGCCGAACGCGAACTCGGCCAGATTGCTGACTCCGTCGCCGTCCGCATCCTGCCACGTTCGGCACTGATCCTCGCCGAGACCGGTTGCATCCGCCCAGTTAGCCCACTGCTGCGCCATCCGCCGCTGACCGGAGACAGTGACGTCCGTGAAGTCAGTCCAGAACGAACTCAATCCGGCATCCTCGTAATAAAAGGCCAGCTTAGTTGGCGGATAGATCAGGGAAGTCTCGAATCCCGCGGCTTGGAACCGCCGGATGTCTGCGGGAAGCACCGTCCCAAGGTGGAAACACAACACGGTGACCCCCTCGCTGCGCATGGCCTCGAAGTCGGCGTCGGTCATTTTATCCGGGCCGATCGCGGCCCCGGACGGGCGGCTCGTAGGGCCGCGGAGAATCTTCGCGCCCGGCAGGAGTTTCACATACTCGGCGGTCATTTCGGTCCACCAGGTCAGAAAACTAATCTGATGCAGCGAAATGCCGGATTCTCTGATCACCTGCACCACCTGAGGAGCGATGTCCTGGCCCTTAATGTCGAGAAGGAGATTCCGGTTGTAAGTTTTGGCGGTTTCCAGCATCTCCGCGAGTGTCGGGATCCGCTCCCCGGCCCATTGCGCGCCAAACCACGAGCCAGCATCGAGCCGTTTCAGTTCCTCAACCGTCAGGGAGGCCATGTACCCCGTCCCGTCAGTGGTCCGGTCGAGGTGGTGATCGTGTATAATCACTGGCACACCGTCTTTGGAGATCCGGACGTCACATTCCACCGTATCCGCCCCGTTCTCATAGGCCAGTCGCTGGGCAGCGAGGGTGTTCTCGGGTGCAAGGCTCAATGCCCCGCGGTGGGCAATAATCTCCATAGCCGCGAGCGCCGGATTGAGGAATCCAGCCCAGAGGGTGGCGGCCAGGATTAATGGGAAGGGAACGCGCATGGGCAGGGCAGCGGTCGGCGATTATGGCCGGAATTCTTGAAAAGGGAATCTGCGAGATCAATTATTTCGGTGCGCTCTTTCCTGGAGAATGCAGAAAAATACCACGGCGACGGTGGGAAACTCATGAAAGGGTATCGGTCTGGAAAGATGATTTTAATCTGATAGATTCTACATATTGCGTCTCAAAAATGTTGACACCCCTGGATTTAGTGGTGTAGGAACGCCGACCATTATGCGGTGCCCGAAATGCCATAAGGACGAAGACAAGGTGATTGATTCCCGAATTGCCCGGGAAGGCTCAGCCATCCGGCGGCGACGGGAGTGCCTGCAGTGCGCCCACCGTTTCACGACCTACGAAACCATAGAACCAGCCGACATCGTCGTCGTCAAAAGGAACGGCAGCCGCGAACCCCTGGATCGGGAAAAACTCCTTCGCGGACTCTCCAAGGCATGCGAGAAACGTCCCGTCGGAAGAGAGGAATTGGAAGAGGCCGCGGATGAAATCATCGCGGAACTAGAAAGCGAGGGATTCCGTGAAATCCCAACTAAGACACTGGGTATCAAAGTTATGGATAGATTGCACAGTATTGATCCTGTGGCTTACGTCCGCTACGCCAGTGTTTACCGGCAATTTCAGGATGTTGGGGAGTTCATTGATGAGATTAACTCAATGGGCCGCCGCATCCCCCGGAACATTCTCCATCCGGAACTATTCACCGAGTCCCCGCCAAACCACACCCGCACCCGACCATGATCGCCCTGCCATCCAACCTCCCCCTCCTTCGTGTGGGCAGGTACGAACTCACCACCTACGGCCCGGAATGGGTCGAAGCCTCTATTAAAGACGCCGCCAAACGCGCCGGACATGACGAATGGTGGCTCGCCTGCGATATTACCCGCAGTTTGATGCTCTATCTCCGCAACAACTTCCCCGGCACCGCCATCACCCTCGAGGAGTTGAACGCCCGGATTCGGCTTATCCTGAGCAAGATCGGCTTCAAGGACATCAGCGACAAGGTCGAACTGTCCCCGCCCTCGCTCCGCATTTCCCTCCACGATCTCGCGATGGAGGCCGAGGGTTTTGAACTGCGATTCTTCCAGATCCTTGAGGAAAGGCTCGCCGAACTCGCGGTTTTGGGAGCCCGGCGCATCACCATCTCCCACTCTCGCCGGGGCGTAAAAACTCTCCAGTCCGCGACCAATTGGGGCGCCAAATGCGAGACATTGGAACAGGAAATCATTACATTCTTGCGCGCACGACTCCATTCCCTTCCGGATTGCTCTCTGGAAGTCACATCCACTTAAATTCTAATACTTAGCACTTTTTTCTGTATCGAAAACTTACGGTTAATTGCAAACTTTCCTTAAGCTTTTGTCCGCTGTGGGTGCGTTCATCTGCCTCACGGCGCAAATCGCGCCTCAATCCGGAACGACCGCCGTCCAGGAATCGTCATTGGCACGCTGACGGATGCCATCAGGTCGGCACCGATCGTTATCAAGGCACCCGGCACCACCGTCCACGGACCAGCCGCCACATTTACCGCCTCTTGGAGAGCGTAAAGGTAGCCTGCTCCCGCCCGGAACGTGATGACAATCGCGGCACCGGAGACGCCCGCCTGCAAATTCTTCACTGCGTCTGCCAGCACCGGCACCGGCTGCACTTCCAGCCAAACCAACCGGTGATCGCTCGCGTTTCCGTTCGCCACGAGGCTCGCCAGGCCGGGTGGTGAGAGCGGCCAGAAGATCGCACTATTGAGAATGGCGAAGCCCGATTTCGACGGCAGCACGTAGTCCACGCGGAGGTCGGTCGGATTAAAATCGGCGGTATTCGTCGTGTTGTTTCCATAGTCCGCGGCGGACGGCACCACGCTGTTGTTGATCAGCGGATGGGTCGTGAACTGCTGGGCCGAACCCGCGACGCTGTCCCCCCGCACCGGATCGGCATTGTGATCCCCGGCGATGACAAACCGCGCGCCCCCCGGCAACCCGCCGGCCACACCGGCATCATCGCGATGATAGGTCGCTCGCGCCGGGTCCACATAGTCCGCCCAGAAACGGATCTCGTCGTGGTTCCGCTTCCCGTTGCGGTCTTCGGTGCTGTCAAAAACCGGCGGCGTTGGATGGTCCACGAGAAAATGCATCAGGTGCCCCCCGCCGAGATCAATGGGCACGTCCCAGTGGCTTTTGGACGACAGCCGGAACGCATTCAACTCGTCCGTGGAATACCAATCCTTCGGCTGCAGGGTCATCGAATTGTCCGGCAGCAGCGCCCCCGGCATATTCTTCCAGAGGAAATTCCGAAACGTCCGCACCGCGGGCGTGACGATGGGAAATTTGGAATACACCACCATCCCATACTGACCGGGGAACCAGCCGAATCCGTAGCAGTCGTTGCCGTAGGTATCCGTGCCCGGAGTCACCGTGATGCCGCCGGAATTGTCAAAATCCAGCCCCGAATGCACACCTGTGTTCGACGCCGCGGTATAGCGGTAGGGGTAGTTCTGGGCCGGCTGACTGTTTTGGGAGACAACGAGGAAATTGTCATGGAAGAGTTCCACCACTGTTCTCCCCTGACCGTCCGTCTGCATGTCATAGTCGAACTCATTCACCAGCAGGACATCCGGGGCATTCCGCTGAATGATCTCCGCGATTCGCTTCACCTGTGCCGCCCCCGGGGAAGCCGGTGCCGAAAGGTCCGCGAACAACTGTCCCGCTGCCGTCCTGTTCAGCGAGGCGTTAAACGTCGCCACGCGCAACTGCGCCGGCGGTGCAGCCAATGCCGTGCAGGTGGCGACGGGGAAAATGAGAAGTCGGCGGAACATGGCGTGCGGGGGGAAGGGCCTTATCCTGGACGCGCCGCCCCCGCGACGCAATACGGGCGCTTCATCGCCTTTGACGGCACGGAACGAATGCTCTTACTCGCCGGGTGCCCGCCAAAAAAGTCGCCAAATCCAAAGAAGCCACCACCGCCGCCAACATCTGGGCATGGGTCGGCACCGACGATCTGCGCGTCAAGGAGGCCGCCGCCAAAAAAGCGCGCGAACTTACGCCACCGGAAGCCGGCGAGTTTGGACTCGAAATCATCGAAGGCGGCGCAGACAATGCCGATCACGCGGCGCGCATCGTGCGCAATACCATGGAGGCGCTCCTGACTCTGCCGTTCTTTGGCGGCGGCAAAGTCGTCTGGCTTAAGGGCGTCAATTTCATGGCCGACAATCAGACCGGCAAGGCCCAGACCACGCTCAGCGCCCTCGAAGACCTCCTCGCCGTGCTCACCGCCGGCCTCGCCCCCGACGTTCAGTTCGTCCTCAGCGCCAGCGAGGTGGATAAGCGCCGCGCCTTCTTCCTCGGCCTCAAAAAAGTCGCCGCCCTCGAAGTCCATGACTTGATTGATACCAGCAAGCCCGGCTGGGAGGAACAGGTCGCGCAACTCGTCGAAACCCGCGCCGACGAGTACGGGCTGGAGTTCGACCGCGACGCCATGGAGCTGTTCACCGCCCTCGCCGGCGAGGACACACGGCAAATTGATAACGAGTTGGAGAAACTCGACCTCTACCTCGGCGAGGAGCGCCGCGTGCGTCCCGACGACGTCCGCGCCATCGTTTCGCAGTCCAAGGGCGGTGTCGTGTTTGAACTCGGTAATGCCATTGGACAGCGCCAACTCGCCTACGCCCTCGCACTTGTGGACCAGCTTCTGGAGGAAAACGAATCGGCCATCGGCATCCTGCTCGCCGCCATCGTGCCGAAAGTTCGGAACCTCGTCGCCGCCAAACAGATCGAAGACCGCCACAAGATCAAACCCGGCCACAGCTACGGCAGCTACGCCGCCGCCCTCGAGCGCCTGCCTGCCAAAGATACCGCGCGCCTGCCAAAGAAAAAGGACGGCAGCGGACTTAATGTCTATCCCCTCTTTCTCGCGGCGAAGGAAGCCGCGCGCTTCACCGGTGCCGAACTCCGCGTCGCTCTTGAGGAATGCCTCAAAGCCAATCGCCGTCTCGTCACTTCGAGCCTCGACCCAAAGATCGTGCTCAACCAACTCCTCTTCCGAGTTCTCGCCGGGAAAAACTGATCGCGCCCGGACGGTAACCAAACCGCGCTGGCACAAATCGCGCCTCTACACCATAACATGGGGTCATGAAGCCTTCTCTGCGCCCGTTCCTTTCCTTTTTGCCAGCCGTGCTTGCCCTGCTGTGTGCGGGGAGCGCCCGCGCGGTAGTTCTCAACATAAATCAAGTGGCGACTTATGCATTCAATGCCGGATTCCGCGGAGGCTCGCTGGTGTCCGCCATCGCCGCGGCGGAGGCGGAGTCCGGATTCGATTCCGAAGCGGTAAATAACAACGTCCACATCACAACATCTGCGGGTGTGCTGCTGCCGGGACCAAACGGCAAACCGGTGCTGGCTTCCATCCCGCGCACCGGAAAGCAAATGCTGCCGCTGGATTCGATCCAACCGGTGGGCGACGGGCGCTACGGACGGGTGGTTAGCCACTGCCGCGGACTGTGGCAATTCAATGACGCGGTCCACACACGCTGGCCCACGGATACCCAGGCATTCGATCCGGCGTCATCGGCGGCCTGCGGGTGGGCGGTGTCGCGGCATGGCCGTGACTGGGGCAAATGGGTAGTGATGCAGAATGCGACTGCCTGGCAAAGTGCCCGGCTGGCCCGGGCCCGGGCGGCAGCCATTACGAAAGACTTCTCCGTGCTGCGCAGCACCCCGGGCGAGCGGGCCCAGGGGCGTGTGACCGCGGGCGCGATCCGCACTACACCCGCCGGAGCGAGGATTCGCGCCCTGCACGCCGATGACATGGGAAGGGTGTTGTCAGGACCGGTCCTTGCGGCAATCACTCAGGGGAAACAAACGAGCACGAAACTCTGGTGGCAGGTGCAGTGGGACAGCGGCCACACCGGCTGGGCTTCCGAGGACTTGCTGATTCGCTCCGGCACGCTTGGCGAGCAGCAGGCATTTCCCGCCTACGCCCTGTGGCCGCACAATATTAACAGTGTGCCGCGGGATGTCACGCTGACATGGTGTACGGGCGGGAACACGGCGAACCAGCGGCTCTATCTCGGCACCACCGCGGCGCTCAATGCGCCGTCCGATCTCAAGGTGACCGGGTTGCTCAATTCCTGGAAGCCCGCCACCCCGCTCGCGGCTTTCACGAGCTATTACTGGCGCGTGGATACCATCTCCGCACAGGGAGCCGTGCTGCCAGGCCCGCTGTGTTACTTCCTCACAAGACCACCGGCTCCCGCCGCAGTGGTGCTGGAAAATGTGATAACAACACCGGTGATCCCGCAGCCCGGGTTCACCTTCACCATCACTTGCAACACCCGCAGTCCCGCCGGGCAGGCCGTGCTCGTAGGCGCAGGTCTGCACCGCGCGGGAACCACGCCCATCGAGGATATTCCAAACAATGTGCCGCGTTTTGCGCCGGCAGGCACCGGGAACTTCACGCGCAATTTCATCCTGCCACTGAACACTCCACAAGGTAGCTACACTCTGCTGGTGCGGCTGATCCAGGACTACAACGGCAACGGCGATATCGACAACCAGGACTTTGTTATCACTGAAAAACGCGTCCCCCTGCTCATCGCACCGCCGGGGCCGCTCGTCGAGGGACTGGCGGTCTCGCCGGCCAGCATGGCCCCCGGTCAGCGGGCCACCATCACTGCCACAGTGACCGCCCTGCCCGGCAGCTCGCTTGGCCTGCTGAAGCTCTTCCGCGCCGAAGGCGCCGGCGCGCCCGGCCCGTGGACGCTGGTGGATTCGCGCAACATGAACAACGCGGGGCGCTACGATGTTTTCCTGCAGAATCAGCCGCCGTCCATCCGTCGCTATTGGTACGTCCTTCAGGCGTTCGACAATCTTAACCGCGGCGCGCCGGACGGCCCTTACTTTCGTCCGGTGAGTGTGCTCGTGACCATCGGCGACCGTACGCCGCCTGTCCTGACATGGAACACGCCCGCGGACGGAGCCGTCGTCGCTGCCAACAACCAACTCTCAGGCAACATCACCGACAACGACATTGTCGAGAGTGCTTCCTATCGCATGGACGACGATATCACCTGGCAGCCGCTCAACACTGGATTCTGGAATATGTTCCCCGCCAATGGTGCCGGGCCGCACAGCATTTCCATCCAGGCTACCGACCGCTCAGGCAACACCAACACTCAAACGCGCCTCTATTACGTGGCTCCGCAGCCGGACGGAACGGATTTCGATGAAGACCAGGACTTCACCAGTCCGTCCGGGCATCAGCCGTTTTGGGGCACGGGGTTTCAAGGCTCGGCGGGCATCATGAATGGCCGGTTCGAATCTCCTGACGACAACTCCCCGGCGACCCTCACCCGGTTGAAGCGCCCGCCGGTTTGGGCCGCCTCGGCAGAAGTCAGCTTCCAGTGCGGTCTGGAGGGCGCATGGTTCACGTGGGACCGGAACTTCTTCGACACCCTCCTGCTGCGCGTGGTGCGCTCCGCGCCCGGTCAGTGGCAGTTGCACGCCGGGCCGTCGAACAACTACCAAACCATCCCGCTGATACTGACAAATCCTGCCACTGATGCCCGGCTGAGCGTCCTCGGCCGATTCGCCAACGGCACCTTCTCCTGCCGCGTGGTCACCGCGGACGCCGCCGCCACCGTCGCCGCGGAATCCGCCCAGACACTGACGAATCTCACCATCGTTGAATTGGAAACCATCACCTTTCATGCCACCGGCACAGCCACTGCCGGCGCATGGCTGGACGACATTTCCTTCCGCGCCCTGCGCCCCGAAAACTCCCTCCGCTGCCGCGGAGTCACCGCGCTGACACCCACAGCCACCCAGCGCAGCTTCACGGTGGACTGGTTCTCCGTCCCCGGCCGGCTCTATCAATTCGAGATGATGGATCCCGCAACGCGCCAGTGGTTGCGCACCGACGCCCCGGTCAGCAGCAGCGGGCTCATTACCTCCCGAACCCTGACATATCCAAAATCACGGTCCTCCGCCCTGCTGCGCGTGAGGCAACTGCGTCCGTGAGTCGGCCGGCTTGTGCGTGACAGCCGCGGGCAGGCCTGCTATTCCGGACCCATGCTGACTTTTCGCAAACTGATCCCGCTGCTGGCACTACAGACGGCGCTCGCCGCAGCGGCACCACTTCCCGCAGTGCGCACGGAGACGCAGGGCCGCGGTTTTGTCGCCGGTGAGCCGCCGCAGAGCTTTCGCCCATGGGGTCTGAACTACGGCAACGCCGGGCGGCTCATTGAGGATTTCTGGGAAAAGGAATGGCAAACGGTCGTGGATGACTTTGCAGAGATGAGGGCGCTGGGCGCAAACGTGGTGCGCGTGCATCTGCAGTTCGCGAAGTTCATGCGCAGCGCGACGGAGCCCGACACCGCGGCGCTGAAGAAACTGACGGACCTGCTGGCGCTGGGGGAATTGTCAGGGCTGTATCTCGATCTCACCGGACTTGCCTGTTACCGCACTGAAGACGTGCCGAAGTGGTATGACGCCATGAGCGAAAGCGAACGCTGGGCGGCGCAGGCGGTCTTGTGGGAAGCAGTGGCAAAGACCTGTGCCGGGCACACGGCGGTCTTTTGCTATGATCTGATCAACGAGCCGCTCAGTCCCGCGGGAAAACGGGAGCCGGGGACATGGTATTCCGGCAAGAAACTGGGCGGCTATGACTTCCTTCAAATGATCTCGCTGGATGCCGCCGGCCGCAGCCGCACGGAGGTGGCGCGGCAGTGGATTCGGATGCTGACAAAAGCGATCCGGAAGCACGACCCGCGCACTCCGGTGACTGTCGGAATGCTGCCCACCGCCGCGGGCTGGGGACACCTGTCAGGGTTTATCCCTGCCGAACTGGCGGGCGAGTTGGACTTCATCAGCGGACACATTTATCCGGAAACCGGCAAACCGAACGACGCCATCGAGCGCACGACGACATTCTCCGTCGGCAAACCGATGGTCATTGAGGAGACCTTCGCGATGTCCTGCGGGAAGGAAGATCTGGCGCAGTATCTGGCTCGTTCGGCGCAGTGGGCGATTGGCTGGATGATGCACTACGACGGCCAAACCCTGGCGGAACTCGCGGCTCTGGAGAAAACGAAGGATTGGACTATCGCCAAAGCTCTCTGGAAGGGATCGCTGGAAGTCTTTGCCGCCGGCCCTCCTTCGCCTCCGGCCAATCCGGAGCCTGACTTCGTACTGCGCGATGGCGACACCTGTGTTTTCCTCGGCGACAGTATCACCGCGGCGCGCGGCTATACGAAGATCGTGGAGCACTACACACTGATGCGATTTCCTGGCAGGCAGGTGCGCTTCTATAACGCCGGCAAAGGCGGCGACACGGCGAGCGGCTGCCTCGAACGGCTGGAGCGCGATGTCTTCAGCCGCGGCGCGACGATCGTGACGGTGACGTTCGGTGTGAACGACATCGGCTGGGGCATGAATGCCGACGCGGAGCACCGGCAGAAATATCTGGATGGCATCCGCGAGGTCATCACCCGCTGTCGCGCCCGCGGCGTGCGTGCCGTCATCTGTTCACCGGCCATCACCGCGGAGGAGCCTGACACGGCTGAGGTTGGCTTCCTCCAAAAAATGACCGGCGACGGCCTCACGCTCGCTCGGTCGCTCGGCGCGTCGCCCTGCGACCTCCAGCGCGGCATGAGAGAGGTCCAGCGCCGCATCCTCGACGCGAACAGCAAGGAGCCCGACGCAAAGAAACACACCAAACTGCATGTCGAGGATGGCGTGCATTTCAACGACCTCGGCCAACTCGCCATGGCCTATGCCCTGATCAAGGGCCTCGGCGCTCCGCCCGATGTTTCCTCAGCCTCGCTCGACTGGACCACCGGCAAGACCACGGCCACTTCAGCGTGCGTGATCACTGAAGTCGCAAAAACCGGTGACAGCCTAACGTTCACGCGCCTCGACGAAGCCTCGCCGCTGAACCTCGGCATTCTCAGCGGGCTCAATTACCGCTGGGTTCCGATTCCTGAGGGCATCAACCGCCTCATGCTCACGGTCACCGGTCTTCCACCGGGCCAATACAATCTCCAGGCCGGCGGGCGCGCCCTGGGCAAAGTTACCGCAGATCAACTCGCCGCCGGACTCAACCTTTCCTCCACGACTGCCGACGGCTGGGAACCCGGCGGCCCGTGGGACGCCCAGTCGGATTCCGTCAAAGAACTCGTCACCGCCCGCGACCAACTGCTCCACGGCACGACACTGCGAAAACTGTTCGCCGGCGATCATCCTGACACCGCCGCGCTCGACCGCACCGCAGCCGAACTCGATGAAAGCCTGACAAATCTCATGCGCCGCACCGCAAGGCCGCAGCCCTGCCGCTTCGAAATCCGGCGGGCAGAGAAGTGACTCCCCTACCGCATCCGGCGATGCCGGAACACCGCCATCAGGACACAGGCACCCGCAAGTCCCGCCATGCCAGGCGAGCCTTCTGGGATCGCAGTGCCGCTGACGGTGAAGTTGTCGATGCGGCTGGTGCCGCTGGTTCCGATGGAGCCGTTATTAGCAGAAAAATTAGATGTAACCTGCAGGCGAAAGAGGACGCTATTAGCATTGTTAAGACCGGAAATGGAACTGAGATTTTCTGAAAAACTGGTCCAAACAGTCTGAGCTACAGTATGATTACCAGGGTATTGCGCAAAGCTGGAGCCATTGATACTGTAAAATAGACCGAAATCGCGAGGACCGGTCCCGCTGCTGATTTGGTCCCAGGAGACCGTAATGTCCGTGTATCCCAGAGTGCTGACCTGAAACTGCCAATAATCCCCACTCGCCCAGTTGGTTGAACTCCAAGAGTTCGCCGAACCATTTCCTGCGGGAGTTGTCCAATTAGTACCGGTGCTCACATGAATACCGGTTCCCGCCCCGCTTCCGACATCCGCCGCGGATGATTGGCTAACTGCATTATTGAGAAGGTCTGCGGGCGGACTTGTCTCAAACGTCCATTGCCCAATCGGGACACCAAAGAGAGGGCTCGCTGAGGCGGTAAGGAGGAGAAGAGCAGAAAGGGTAATCTTCATAAAGTTGCAGGGTGACGATTTTGATTAAGCAAAGCAAATGCCACTATCAATTAGCGATCCCGTAGAGGACGCCAACCGCCGCCCAATGTGCTGCTTCCCAGCCGTTTGCAAATCCGGGAAAAATGAAACTTCAAAATTCCGGAGGACGCGACGGTTTTATGGTTTTTCAAACCGTAAGTATTTCCGACACTGCGCGCCTCCGAAGATAAGCCGACTGATGGCTCGGGGTGAACAAGCCGGCAGGCCGTCTCGGCCTGTTGAAGCAAAGGCCGGGACGGCTTTTCTCCGGTCAAAGCCTTTGGCGTTTGCTTTAAGCGTAAACACTTGGCTCCGGTGCAGGTGACACGATTTTCTCATTGCCGTCAGGGCCGCGGCAAGGGCAGCATTCCGCAATGAGAATTCTCCGCACCGCTCTTTTCCTCGTCCCCTTCCCCGCTCTGGCCGCGGTCGAACTCAGCGGCCGGCTGGCGGTGCCGGACACGGCTCCACCGGTGATGCTGGCGGCGGTCCGGGCATTTGGGTTTCCTGCCGGCTCGGCCAGGGGAAATGCCTTCCGCACCTGGGAGATGGAGCCGCGGGGC
>JANNVM010001262.1:0-7237 GCA_031414455.1 Verrucomicrobiota bacterium | reverse complement strand
AAAGGGGACTCTTCGGTCCGCTGCGCTGCGGGGCGTGCGCCGGAGACGCTCAGTTCCGGCGCATTTCCACCCTCAGCCAGGCGCGGGCGTATTGCCACCAGCGCCTGGCTGTTGTTAGTCAAACCCCTATTCCGTCCAGGTGTAGCGAAGGCGGATTTTGCTCCCCACTCGCTCGGACGACTCCATTTTCACAGTGCGGTTGTCACCCGCAATAGTGACTCGATAAAACTCCCTGGTGGAGTTCGAAAGGACGGACACTTCGCTCTGGATGGTATTCGCCGATAACTTAGTGAAGGTCGCCACCACTGGAGTCCAGGATGCCAGGTTCAAAGACCTTTCTACAATGAGGTTTGGAATGACCTCGGTCCGGAAGAGTCGGGAGCTCTGAACCTCCAGGCTCGTGGAGTTATTTCGGGCGAACAACATGAACGATCCCAGATTCGGAAAATCATTTCCCCCAGCAGGAGGATGCGGAAAGGGGACTCTTCGGTCCGCTGCGCTGCGGGGCGTGCGCCGGAGACGCTCAGTTCCGGATTTCCAAATGAGAATCGGTCAGGCATGGCGCGATCATGAACCGTCCGCAGGCGGATCGCCAGCCAAAATTTGCAGGATGGGGCCGGGCGCGGTCCTTACAAAGACGGGCGGTAGAGAAATGGCCGGCGGAACAGGCCTCCGAAGTGATGCGGATTGTAGCCGCGAAGGGTGATGAGATTCGGGCCGGGCTTCAGCTTGCCGCCAAGATCGACGTCCCATTCGAATTTGTAGTCGTTCCGCCACCAGGGCTCGCTGAAGGCGCGGTGCGCGATCAGTTCGCCATTCAGATAGAGCCAGCATTCATTAAAGAGTCCCGGGAACATCAATCGCACGCCCTGGGCGGCCTGAGTGGCAGGAAAGTCCACGGTAGTCTGATACCAGTAATGGCCCGTGTAGCTCTGCTGATCCGCGTGCCGCACGCCCTGGCCCTGGGCGTAGATGTCAGTGCGCAGAACCTCCCATGCATCCGGATAGTCTTTGCGCTGCGCGGGAGTGAGGCCCCTGCCCGTCGCGTTCCAGACATCAAGTTCCGCGGGCTTAAACGCCCATCCGCGGGGGAGTCCGGTATCGCGCGGGTCGCGGCGGAAGGCCCATTCGAGCGGGGTCTTGAGCAGCAGCGTGCCTTTGGCGCCACCGGTTAGGGCGAGCAGGTCGCGATAGTGCTGCACCTCGCCCGGCCACCACGCCGCGCCGTTTTCGCCGATGTTTTTGTAGGTGGTGAACGTGGGGTTCATCTTCGTCAGTTCCTCGCGCGCCGCGAGGCCGCGCTCGCCGTGCCCCACGGCGGTTTTGAAATCCACATCGCTGACCGCGCGATGCATCGCCATGCAACTCTCGAGCACGTCGAAACCCAGTTCCGTGAAACGCATCCGATCGAGGTAGAGCCGCTCGTCGCGTGACGGAGCCCCTTTCGCCCGCAGCGGCTCCACCGCCTTTTGCGCGTTTGTCAGACTGGCTCTCAAATCGGTCAGTAGTTCCGGGGTGTAGATTACCGGCGCGATAAAGTATTCGTGCTCCGTGGACAGCGTCTGCTCCCACGCCGCGTAAATCGCGCCCCAGTATTCGCTCATCGGCACCGCCGCGGGACCGTAGAATTTTGGATAAAACTCCGCGAGTTGCGCCGCGACGCCGGTGTCCGGATCCCACATGAGCTGCCCGCGGAAGAAGAGATTGAGAAACGTCGTGGCTGCGGCGCCGCGGCTCTCCGTGCCGATGCCCAGAATGCCGGCCTTGCGGTAGTGCTTCACGTCCTGCGCGAAGGCGAAGTGCGACGGGTTTGGCAAATCGCGCCACACCAGCTGGCCCTGGTCGTAGTCATAAATCACGAGCCGTCCGTGCGTGAGTTGCGCCCAGCGATAAAGTATTTCCCGATACTCCTGACGCGCCGGCGAACGTGGATCGTCCATGCCGTGATTGGGATCAATGTCGATCGGTGCCAGCCACATCACAACGTTTGGCTCGACGCTCAGCACGCGCTGCGGCGGGAGCGTGACGTTCGCGTAGGCCATGCCGCCGAGCAGCGTGGGGCTGGCCGGATGTTTCGCGCGCAGCGTCTTCGCAACATTGTTATAAAGTGTCATCATCGCGTCGGTGTTCGACGGCTGGAGCGCGTATTTATCAAAAATGCCGGCCTGCAATTCACGGTCCCGCGCCGAGTCGCTGACGTAGTTTCCATCTTCGATGGCCAGGGAGATTCCGGGCACGCCTTTCGCGTATTCCCCTTCAATGCGGGCCGCGACTTCCTGCGCGGTGGCATCGTCGGCGAGCGGCACATTGAACATTGTCTTGCCCGGCGGAATGAGTTTCTCCGTGTATTGCCCGAGCGCGTGGCCCATCCCGGCAAGCCGGCTGCTGCTCATAAAATTGCGGCGCTGGAATTCCGCAGCGCCTTCGCCCGATGCATTCCAGCTCAGCCAGTAATGGCGGACCTCGAACGGCGGGGCATAGACGTGCTCAAGCGTCCCGATCTTCAGCGAAGGCGCTGCGGGGATACACTCGCCAAACTCGTCCGGCAGATACCACCGGCAGCCCCATTGCTGGAGCAGCCACGCGGCGGCGAAATAGTGCGATTCGTCGTTCGTCCCGGCGATGAAAACACGATTCCCCGCGCGTTTCACGACGACGGCATCCGCCTGCACCGTCGGGTTCTTTTTCGCTACGCCCGCAAGCGCTTTGGCCAGCGAGGCGTCGGCTTTGAGCGCCTCGTTTCCAACGAGGAACACCGGAGCGGGTAATTTGAGCGCTGCAGCGATCGCCCCGGGCGTGCTTGCGACCGGCACCTTTGCGCCGGCCATGCGCTCAATGTATTTCGCGAGATCGGTCCCCGCCTGCCTTTCCCAGCGACCCGCGTCAGCCGCGACGATGATTGTCGCGGTGATCGCGCCTCCCTGAGCGATCACCAAATCGTCCGTTCCGGGAACGCCTGCCGTTTGGCCGCGACAGACCGGCGTGAAAACGAGGGAGAGCACCGCAAAGGCTGCCAGTGAGAGGTTTTTTTTCATAAACTGGAGGACATCCCGTGACCCTGTAACGGTTGGTTCGAGAGTCTGGAAAAGGGGTCAGTCTGGAAAAGGGGTCAGGAGAGGATTCTTGACAAGGAGAACACTTGGCTAGGCCAATAATCAAGGAATGCACTGGCATTGAAAGGACAAGCGCCATCCTCAATTATCCCGGTGCATCGCTACGTTCCCCCCGCGGAGAATCCCGGCGCAGACCGGGCATTTCCGCTGGCCGTCGCCGGCATCGAACCAGCAGGCGGACATGGCGCTGCAGAGGGCTTTGGTGCCGGAGGCGATGGCGTGGGCGGCATCGTAGCCGAGGGCGGCGCGCCATTGATAGGTGGCGGCGGGGACGGGGGTTTGCTGGCGAAAAGCGGCTGAAGCGGTTCCGCATGGCGTCGAGGTATTGCTGGCGGCGGGCGTGGGGGAGGGCACCCTCCTTAATGAGCCAGTTGGCGGCCTGGGCGAGTTTGAAGCCTTTGGCGAGGAGCATCTTCGTGGGCTCGAGGAGGGAATCGAAATAGCCGCGGGGGAGCCGGCCGGGGGGCTCGGCGTAGCGGAGGCGTTTCGCCACGTGGGGCGAGACCTCACGCAGGCGGTAGATGGTCGAGGACATGAGGCGGAGTAAATATCGCTTGCCCCGGGCTGTCAATAATCCCCGCAGAGAGTGGCGATGGCGATCGACTCGACCATAGCCGCGGTGATCTATGCGGGGAATGCTTCCACGGGCACTCCCTATCCGGTGCCGTTCGCGTATCTGGACGCGGCGGATGTGCAGGTGACCACGACGGCGCAGGGCGCGGGCACGGTGACGGTGACGGCGGGGGCGGCGGTATTCTCCGCGGCACAGGGGGCGCTGGTGATCGGATCGAAGATCCGGATCGGCGGGGTGGTCTATGAGATCGCCACGCGGACGGATGACACGCATTTTTCCTTTCAGACGCGGCCGACGATTTCGGCGAGCATCTTCCACCATGTGGAGGCGGCGGTGGCGCTGGTGGCGGGCACGGGATTCACGCTGGCGGCCGACGGTGTGCGCACTGCGGTGGCGGTGGCGGCCACGGCGCTGGTGACGATCTATCGGCGGACGCCGGTGCTCCAGCCGGCGACGCTGCCGGCGGCGGGGGCACTGCCGGCAGGGACGCTGGAAACGATGGCGGACCGCCTGACGATGATCGGGCAGGCTTCCTCAATCATTGGGGCTTCCTCAATCATTGGTATGGCCTGTTGTTCCGCGCGTGTGGTTGAAGGCGTCGTCACCTGCGCTGTCATCATGCTCGAACTCGACATTCCCTCTTGGGAGAAGGCCGGTGCGGGCAAAGCCAGGCTGCGGGAATACCTTTACCCTGCGCTCATCGGACTGGGGAAGAGCGTGGAGTGAGTGCTTCGGGCCTGCGAGCGCGGGATCAGGGCGTCAGTTCCACCACAACGCGATAATACGTCCTAAGGGCGTTGAGCGGGGACGGATTGGCGATCGTGCAGTTGCGCGTTGCGGCGGCGTCGCTGGTGGCGTGAGGGATGGAGGCGCGGCGGGTCCGGTTCCCGGCATTCAAATCGTGACAGGTCTCGACGTGATCAGTGTGGCCGGGGCAGGACGGCCAGGAAATTCTGCCGCCCGCCGGTAATAATTTTCCCGCCGTCCCGTAAATCCTCTTCCTTCCAGGAGAAACATCGGGCACCAAGCGGCGGCAACGCTCCCCCTCTTCATTCTTCATTTCCCCTATGCCCTCCCTCTGCGCCATCCCCAAAGCCTACATGGTTCCGCTCTGCAAAACCGGTGCCATGACCCTCCGCGAGTGGCTCGATCTTGCGGCCACCCTCCCGCTCGACGGTGTCGAATGGTACAGTGGTTTTCTCGAAATGTCTGATGAAGCCAACTGGGCTCCACTCCGCCAGTATGCCGCCGGCAAGGGGCTCACCATCCCCATGATGTGCTGCTCGCCCGATTTCACGCATTCTGACGCCGGATTTCGTGCCGCTGAGGTTGAGAAGGAGAAGCACTGGATCCGGATGTCCGCCGCACTCGGCAGCGGCTACTGCCGCGTGCTCAGCGGCCAGCGCCGCCCGGAGGTCACCCGCGCGGAAGGCATCCGCTACACGGTCGAGAGTATCACCGCCTGTCTGCCCTTCGCGCAGGATCACGGCGTCACCCTTATTCTGGAGAATCACTACAAGGACGACTTCTGGGAATATCCCGAATTCGCCCAGGCCATGGACATCTACTGCGATATCGTGGCGGAAATTGATCACCCTAACTTTGGGGTGAATTACGATCCCTCCAATACGATCCTGATGGGCGAGGATCCCATCGAACTTCTGCGCCGCGTCGCCCCGCGGGTGGTCACGATGCACGCCAGCGACCGCTACCTTGCCGAAGGCACTCTTGAAGATCTGCGCCGCGAGGAAGCCGGTGTCATGGGGTATGCCAAACGCCTCCGTCACGGTGAAATCGGCAGGGGCCTCAACGACTACGATGCCATCTTCTCCATCCTCAGCCGTGTCGGCTTTGATGGCTGGATCAGCATTGAGGACGGTGTGGATGGAATCGAACAGCTTCAGCGCAGCGCCGAATTTCTCCGCCGGAAATTCGCGCAGTACTGGCCCCCGGCATGATTCTCAGCGGATGCTTTCCGCAGCCGGGCGAGGCGGCGTTTCCTTGATCCAGCGCCGGGCTTTGAACTCGAAGCGCGGCAGCGTTCCCGGGGCAACGGACTGAACTTCCACGCGGAGTTGAAAAGCGTCGCGCAGCGCAGCGGTGATACGCTCCGCGAGCCCGGGATCGCGCGGCATGCCGGTGGCAGTCTCGATGAGCAGTTTCAAGTCGAGCAGGGCTCCGCTGCGGTGCTCGCGGACCTGATATTCGGTGATTTCAGGAAAGCGGCGCAGCACGGCATCGACAGCGGAGGGGTAAATGTTCACGCCGCGCACGCAGACCATGTCGTCGAGCCTCCCGAGAATGCCGCCATCGAGACACAGCGTGCCGTCCGGGGCGTAGGCTTTGCGAACGAGGTCGCCGGTACGGTAGCGAAGCATGGGGCCACCGAGGCGGGTGAGGGTGGTGACGACGAGTTCTCCCTCCTCACCGGCGATGGCTTCGCGGCCGCTGGCCGGGTCGAGGATTTCCACGAAGTGAAAGTCCTCCAGCACCTGAAGCAGCCCCGGCGCTTCCGGATGCTGGCAACTCACCGGACCGGTCTCTGTCAGACCGTGGTGATCGAACACGCTCGCGCCCGGCCAGAACTTTTCCATCTTCGCACGGATGTCAGGCTGACTGCCGCCCGATTCGCCGGCTACAATGATGAGCCTCAGGGCAAACTTCGCATCGCGCAGGTCGCCCTCCTGTTTTACCCCGCCCATGTGCAGCGCGTAGGTCGGCGTGGTGACGACAACGGTGATCTGATGGTCGAGCATGAGCTGAAGCCGGGCATTGGTGCTCATGCCGCCCATGGGAATAACCATGCAGCCGATACGGGAGGCGGATTCGAAGGCCGTCCAAAAACCAAGAAAAGGACCGAACGAAAACGGAAAGCAGAGGCGGTCTTCGCCAGGATGAAGGCCGGCACTATCGAAAATCTGCTGCCATGACTGGAGCATCGCGCCCCAGTCATCACGGCTGTCGAGCCACGTCAGCGGCGGGCCGGTGGTGCCGCTGGTCTGGCAAAAGCGGGTATAGTTCTCGATTGGATAGGTGAGATTGGTTCCGTACGGCGGCGTGGTCTCGCGGTCGGCCACCAGCATGCGCTTGGTGAGCAGGGGGCAGAGGCGCACGTAGTCCTCCAGCGACTCGATCGTCAGGTGACTGATGCGGCGCTGATAAAACGGATTCGTTATCAGAATTGTGTCCAGCAGCGCAGCCAGTCGTTCCCATTGCGCGGCCCTGATGGCGGCGCGCTTCCGTTCGAGTTGTGCTTGGAGAGACACGGCGGAGAGAAATGAAGAATTACCTGACGCTGACGGGGAGGGCTTTTTTCAGGGAGTCGAGGACGCGGGCGTGGGCGGTGTCCACTTCGGCGGATTCCAGCGTCCGGGTTTTGTCGCGGTAGAGGATGCGCCAGGCGACGGACTTGCGGTCAGCAGCAAGTTTGGCACCGGTGGGATCAGTGAAGACGTCGAACAGGGATGCTCCGGAAAGCAGCGGGTCTTTGAGTGTGGCGAAGAAGTCCTCGAATTTGCTGTGCGGCACATCAGCAGCAACTTCGAGCGCG
>JANNVM010001261.1:0-2018 GCA_031414455.1 Verrucomicrobiota bacterium | reverse complement strand
GAACAAACTGTCCGCAAATGATGCTGCACACAGTCCGTTCGGAAAGTCGGGAAGGGATGCGTCGGAGGGGATTTGGTTCCCTGACTGGCAGGCGCGTTTGCCGGAGAAGGAGATGAAGAATGAGGTGAAGGCGGTATGGAGGCGGGGGAGCCGGAGGTGGGGGCGTGGGCGGAGGCATACCGCTGGTATTGTGAGGACATCGCAGGACTGGTGAGATTCGGATTGCGCGGGAGCGGACAGGCGGCCCATAGTCGCGGGCCATGAAGCTGTCTCTTTTTCTGTTCGCCGTCCTTGCCCCGCTGGCCGTCGCGGCTCCTCCGAGGGGGGTGCCAAAGCCCGCGGCGGCGAAGCCCGCGGTGCCGGCTCCGCAGGCTGCCGGGGATCTGGATGCGGCGGTGCGGGCGCGCATCGAGGCATTTTTCAATCACCTTGCGGGGGGCAAAGTGGAGGATGCCTACGCGCGGCTATTTGAGGGCTCGTCCCTTGCGAAGGAGCAGCCGGCGCTGTTGCCGACGCTGATCAACAATACCCAACTGGTGCTGGAGAAATGCGGGGCGGCGGAGAATGGGTCTGTCCTGCGGGTCCGGGGTGCGGGGAAGACATTGAAAGAGGTGACGTGTATTCTGAACTGCAAGAAGCGCCCGATCCGGTGGACACTCTATGTTTATTATGGCGAGGGCCGCTGGCAGGTCCTCGACGCCGAGGCGGATCTGGAACTGGGATCGTTTTTCGCGACTGAAAAGTCCGCGGGGGAGCGCTGATGGCTGCCCGTTCCCGCCAGTCTGCGGCACCGGCGCGTCCGCTGAGGTTCATTGACCTGTTCTGCGGGATCGGGGGCTTCCGCATTGGATTCGAGCGGGCGGGTTGTGAATGTGTGTTCTCGTCAGACTGGGATAAGTATTCGCAGGTGACGTATGAGGCGAATTTCGGTGAGAAGCCGCACGGGGACATTCACGCGGTGCGCTCGGATGAAGTGAAGGCGCACGAGATTCTGTGCGGGGGATTCCCCTGCCAGCCGTTCAGTCTGGCGGGGGTGAGCAAGAAGAACAGTTTGGGGCGGGCGCACGGGTTCGAGGACGAGAAGCAGGGGAATCTTTTTTTTGAGATCGCGCGGCTCATCGCGTGGCACCGGCCGGCGGCGTTCGTGCTGGAGAACGTCAAGAATTTGAAGAGTCACGACAAGGGGAACACGTTCAAAGTGATTCACACGATGCTGACGGAGGAGCTGGGCTATCATGTGCAGCACCGGATCATTGACGCGCAGCACTGGCTGCCGCAGCACCGGGAGCGGATCTTTCTCGTGGGTTTCCGGGAGCCGCGGGCGTTCGAGTTTCCTGAGCCGCCGGAGCAGGGACCGGTGCTGAGCAGCATCCTTGAGCCGCGCGTGGAGGAGAAGTACACGCTGAGCAACAAGCTGTGGCAGTATCTCCAGGACTACGCGGCGAAACATGCGGCGAAGGGGAACGGGTTCGGCTGCAGTGTCTTCGACGGCAGCGGCGTGGCGCGGACATTGAGCGCGCGCTATCAGAAGGACGGCAGCGAGATTTTGATCAGTCAGGGCAAGGGAAAGAACCCGCGGCGCCTGACGCCGCGGGAGTGCGCGCGGCTCATGGGTTATCCGGAGACGTTCCGGATCCCGGTGAGTGATTCGCAGGCCTACCGGCAGTTTGGGAACAGTGTGGCGGTGCCGGTGGTGACGGCGCTCGCGCAGGCGGTCGTCAAGGCGATGGCCGGAGTGAAACGTCAGCCGCGGGGCTGGCAACCGGAGCTGCAACTCGCGCAGTAGGCGTCAGGCGGATTTCGCCGCGGCCCCCTGACCCCATGCGGCCATGAGCGCCCAGATTTTGTGATAGGCGGGGAGTTTATCACGCTGACCAGGGAGGCGGCCGATCTCTGATTTGAAGTTGGGATAGCCGATGCCCCGGCCGAGGGCGGCGAAGACATCGGGGAGCAGCGCCGAGGGGCAGAGAATACGGCACCGGTAGTCGCTGCCAGGATGGCTGAGCACGGCCCGCGGC
>JANNVM010001260.1:0-3492 GCA_031414455.1 Verrucomicrobiota bacterium | reverse complement strand
GCGGTGCAGGCGCTGCGCAATACCGTGGATGGTTACGGTGACCGCTATATCATTCCCACCCGGAGCCTGCTGGACGACCTTGCTGCAGATTTTGGACACACGGAGGCGGGAGTATCACTTTTCGTGAAGAGGAGCGCGCCGATGGGGTGCGTATAAGTCTCCTGCCAGTCGGCACTCAGGCGCGCGGTGCAGAGCGCGAGCACGCGGCTGGCGAGGTTCGGGCTGTCGATCCCGGGGAGGATCAGGAAGCGCGCGTTGTTGGCCAGCAGCGCGAGGCGTCGTCGTCTTTGCTGCGTGTCCCAGCCGATCCAGGCCTCACGGTCCTTGAGATGATAAGCCGCCGCACTCCAACTTAGCAGCGCCACCCACTGGCCCCCAACATGGGCGACGTAGCGCAACTGCTCGCCAACAAGGGTGGCGCTTTTGAGGTAGTGATGAGTGCTCATCAAATCGCGGAAGCGTGAACGCTCCGCTTCGTCGTCGCCGAGAAGCCGGACTTCGACGAGGGTGAGAAGTTGTTGCTGGGTGAGGGTGGGGACGCGGAATCGTGCGGCGGACATAGTGCGCAGTCCTCGCAGCGGCCGCCAGGGTTGTTTAGTGCTTTCTCCCCAACGCCCTCACTCTCAATCATCCAACTCGCTGCTGAAATCCGCCGTGGGGGATTGCGATATCGCTGTAATTTGACCTTGAGCCCCGCGGTGAGTCCAGTATGAACCGCCTCCCCTCATGCCGGGTTAGCTCAGTGGTAGAGCAGTTGATTTGTAATCATCAGGTCGTCGGTTCAAGTCCGACACTCGGCTCCATCAGCCTCTTTGTCGCTCTGGAAAAAGGCCAGGGCGGCAAGTTCCTCCTGCCCGGGTCCGGGCCGGGGGCACTCAGGACTGCATCGCCGTGCGTGCTTCCACTGCCGTTATCAAATGAATAGACGATTCCCTCGATTTCGATACCGTCACACAAGAACATGAAACTACTGACCAGTCTTCGAACCGTTCCGTTTTGGCTGGCGCTTGCCGTCACCGGTTGCTCTAATTATTCCAGCGTCAGCGAGAAACGGCCCGATTACCAGTCGCCTTCGGCAGCCGGCCAATTGATCGCAGTGGCGCTCAAACATCCCACCGATCAGCCATTGGCGCAGATTGGCCGCTATCTGGACGCGGCTGCCTCGGCCGCAAATGGGTTGCAGGCGAATCCGGACGACGACCGGGCGCGTGCCGACTACAATTACGCGGTCGCCCGGATATTCGACGTCATCAACGAGTCTGGTTTGGATCCGTCAAAAGTGACGTTGGCGTGTCCGGGGGCCAGCCAGCAATGGAGTTTCTCCCTCAAGGCCAATACAGAGCGCCGTTACGACTTGAGCCAGTTCAAGGTTCTGTCGGCTGACCGCTATCGATTCAAGGGCAGGCTGGTGGTGGAGCAGGCGGCGAAGGAAGGTCTCGGAGCGCCTCTGGTGGCCGTCAGCAAGATTGACCTCACGAAGATTGACCCATTCGCTCAAGGGAAACAAGGGTACTATGGCATGACCGGTGTCGTGGAATTCAACGGGCGCGTCGCCGCCGCCACGCTCCTTGATCCGCTGTCGGTCGAGACGGTCACCATGGATGGCCGGAACTATCCGCTAGCGGCCAATTTCACGGCACCGATCGCGCTCGCTTTGGCGGAACTAAAACCCCGGAAGAAGGAACTCGACCGCTTGTTCAAGCCCGATGAGTATGCTACTCAGGTCCGCCTTGCCCGTCTCCAACCGTATGATCCGGCGAAGATTCCGATCCTTTGCGTGCACGGCCTTGGTGATTCCCAGGCCACCTGGGCTCCCATGATTGAAAGCCTCCGGTCTGATCCCTTTATCCGGGCCAATTACCAGATCTGGTTCTATAGTTATGTATCCGGCTATCCCTACCCGATCAGCGCCGCGATGTTGCGGAAGCAGATGGATGCCATCAATGCCCACCATCCGGATCACAAGGAAATCGTGGCCATTGGGCACAGCATGGGCGGCATGATCACGCGGACGCTGATGACGGACAGCGGCATGACCCTCTGGAATGCCATCTATGACAAGCCACCGGGCGAAATGCCTTTTTCCGCAGAGACCCGCAACATGATGACCGACGCGTTGATTTTCAAATCACGGCCTGAAATCTCCCGGGTGATCTTCATGTCGCCCTCGCATCGGGGTGCTGACATAGCCACCAACTTCTTTGGCCGGATGGGTTCAAAACTGATTGGTGCCCCCAAAGCGCTGCTGAACGGCGATACCAGCCCCCTGACCATGGCGAAACCCAATCCGACCGGTATCGAATTAAAGAAGATGCCGAACAGTATCGACTTTCTCAATCCCGCGAACCGCTTCGTCAAAACCCTTAATTCCCTGCCTCTCATCAACGGCGTTCCCTATCATTCCGTTCTGGGTGACCGGGGCAAAGGCGGCAATCTCAGTGATACCAAGCCTGTGAGTTCCGACGGTATTGTTCCTTACTGGAGCAGCCACCTCGACGGGGCCCAAAGTGAGATCATCATTCCCAGCGGTCACTGGACCAACCAGCACCCGCAAGGGATCGCCGAAGTGAATCGCATCCTCCATCTCCACCTCGGCAAAAAGTAGCCCGTGCGGGCACAGCGCCTTTTTTCAGCCTATGGGTGGAGTGCCATCGAAATCCGTTACTGCACCCTTCCCGGTATTCTGAAACTCACTCAGGGAGACGGGCAGGAACGGCGGTTCTTGAGCGCACGGAACCCGGTCCCGGCAGAACGAAATTTTTCCTGCACGCTGACAGAGACCGCATAGACTCGCGCCGATGAAGAAACTCTCGAAGCCCGCCGCCCCGAAAGTCCACTCGCGCCGCAGTCCCGCGCTCGACTTTGTATCGGGTTGGGACTATGCGCCGGCGCCGGAGTCGGTGAAGCCGGTGGTGCGGGCGGAGTATGGGCTGTTTATCGGTGGAAAGTGGCGTCGGGCGGCATCGGGGAAGACGCTGGCGACGATCAATCCGGCGACGGAGAAAGAGATCGCGCGGGTGGCGGACGGAGGGGCGGCGGACATCGGCGCGGCGGTAGATGCGGCGCGGCGGGCTTATGACAAAGTGTGGGGGAAACTGTCAGGGGCGAACCGGGGGAAGTATCTGTTTCGCATCGCGCGGATCCTCCAGGAGAAAGCGCGGGAACTTGCGGTGCTGGAGACGATGAACGGGGGCAAGCCGGTCAAAGAGAGCCGTGATGTGGATCTGCCGCTGGCGGCGGCGCATTTCTTTTACTACGCGGGCTGGGCGGACAAATTAAAATATGCGTTTCCGGGACGTGAGGTGAAGCCGCTGGGCGTGGCGGGTCAGGTGATTCCGTGGAATTTTCCGCTGCTCATGGCGGCGTGGAAGATCGCGCCGGCGCTGGCCTGCGGAAAATTCCACGGAATCACCTGACCCGCCACGCCCAGCGGCTTCACCTCACGTCCCGGAAACGCATATTTTAATTTGTCCGCCCAGCCCGCGTAGTAAA
>JANNVM010001259.1:0-8923 GCA_031414455.1 Verrucomicrobiota bacterium | reverse complement strand
CATCGGGCGAAAGCTTCGGCGCGTCCGCGGCATTGCCTTCCTTGAGCTGCGCCGGGCAATTCACCGAAATGGAAAGGAGCACGAAAAGGCAAATGAGGCGGATGGAGCAGGATGCCGGCGGAGGATTCATAAGGTGACACTGAGAAACTCACATAGGAGGGCACTGCCTCTGCGTCCAATCGAACCAACCGTGACCTGTCAATAATCCATCACCCCGCATCCCTTAACGCGAAACCTTGATGTCCGGCTCTTTCCCCGTATTTCCCGCATTCACTAATCACCCACAGAACCCATCCCCGTGACCGCAGCCCTTTGCATTTCCTCGATCATGCTGTTCACCGGAACACCATGGATCTGATAGCCGGCGTCCTCTGTCAGGAGGTCGAACGACCGGGTTTCACCGCTGCGGGATTCGATGCCGGTGACTGTGCGGCGGGCGATGACCTGGCCTACCCGGATATCGCGGGCCCGGATTCCGTCCACGCGGTGCATGCCGCAAAGGTCAACGGACGCGCCGCCGTCAAAGGTGATGTGCAGGAATACCGTCTGCGGGCTCTCCATATAGCAATGTTTCTGCAATATCCGAACCGGCCGGCCGGTGAATCCCATCACCGGATCGCCGGCTTCCAGCACTTCAACCGGTCGCGGTCCCGAGGGGGTATCAACAAGCGTGTGTTCCGGAATGCAGGCGAATGTCATTTTGATCCCTGCCAGCGGGGCGGCGGTCTTGATCAGCGGGCCGATTAAGCTGCAACTGCTGAGAACAGCGGAGAGAAGAGCAATTGCCGGAGTAAGAAGGGTAGCTGCGCGTTTCATGATTTACGTTCGGTACCCACTGCATTGGTGCAGAACGTAAGTCTCCGTTCGAGGATCGGAGCGCCTGCCGGGACCGTTGGCAAATGCAAAGTCGGAGGGCTCTGCCTGTGGCGTAAGGTGGTGCACTGAAGAGAATTCGCCTTTCACGTTAATTTGAATAACCGCCCAGCCCCTGGATTCGGTCTAACGACTGCGGAGTGGTGGCGCTGCGGACTGAGGCCCCTCCCCGGGGGACTCCGCTCGCTTGCCCTTTGGATCAATGGGACAGGCGTGTGATACTACGGCCAGAGCCACAGCAGCACTCCTCCGCACAGCACTGCCGTCGCGAAAGCCGCAGTCACCCGGAATGTCAGAGCCCTGGAGCCAATGATCGCGACAGTCAGAAACTTAAAGGTGAAGTTGGCCATGATGGCAATGATGATGGCCTTCCACGCCGATGTGGGAGCGATGGAGCCGCTTTGGGCGAGCTGGGAAGTTGACAGCGTGATAGCATCCACATCCGTGAGCCCGGAGATGGCAGCGACGGCGAAGAGTCCAGCCTCCCCAAACCAATCGCGGGCCGCAGCCACCGCGAGCAGGATCAGCGCGTAGAGAAACCCAAAGAAGAGCGCGCCTTTGAACTCGGCCGGATTCTTCTGTTCCGGCATCGCCGACTGTTCCCGTCCGCTCAACACATAGAGGACAACGGCAATCCCGGCACAAACGACGAGCATCAAGGCAACCGGGAGGGCGATCGGCAGGAACATGCCCGGCGCGGCGGCGGCGATTTCCAAAACGACCCGCGCCATGGAAACGCAGGACGCCGTCATAATAACGAACGCGCCGAGTGGTGCCATTCCGGCATTGTCCACTGTGCGGCGGGCAAAACTGACAGTGGTGGCGGTGCTCGAAATCAAACCGCCGATAATTCCTCCGAGCACCGATCCTGTCCGGGCACCAAATAGCTTGTAGGCCACGTATCCGCTCAGGCTGATAGCCACGATCAACACTACCATCAGCCAAATACTGAAGGGGTTCAAGACCTGATAGGGGCCATAAAAAGAATTGGGCAGCACCGGCAGAATGATGAGACTGATGAGAACGAAAAACATGATCGCCCGCATATCGGAGTCGCCGACCGCGGCAGCGAAGTCGTGCAGGGGTTTCTTGAGGTGGAGCATCACCACCATTAGTCCGCCCAGCACCACCGCGGCCGCCATGTTGTCCGCCACGAGGAGCGCCCCCACCGCATAGAGCAGCAGGGCCGCGATCTCTGTCGTCGTGCCGGGGTCGTTGGTTCCGGCGCGCATCTGGAGCACGTTGGAAAAAATCAGAATCGCCGCCAGGGCGAGCAGTCCGGCCCCGAGTATCCAACCGCCGTAAACGTCTGCCAGTTTCGCGCACACCGTACCCAGAAGAGCGATGAACGGAAAGGTTCTGATTCCCCCGATGGAAGAGCCGGTTCGCTCACGCTGCAGCCCCAGGAGCAAGCCCAGCGCCAGCGATACGATGAGTTGCACAAGGGTCTGGGTTTCCATCGAAGTATTAGAAAATGGCGTCGCGACGGGATCACCGTGGTGACGGGCAATTACCCGCAGACCAATGCGGGCGCAAGCTGAGGAGCCGGAATCATTCTGGCAAAGCCCTCATTCCGCTGTCGTTGTTCCCGCTGCAGGACGTCACTGCGACCGGGAGGTGTGCCTTGGGCGTTCACCGCAAAACGGGGGAATTTTGCAGCCGTCAGTCCGTTGCGGAACTACCGCCGTTCTGCATGATCGGCCACCAAACCATGAACACCACTAACCATTCTACCCGGAGGATCTCCCATCCCACTGTGCTTATTCGGGCCGCTGCCGGCCAAGTCATCATGGCGATTCTTATCGCGCAGGCCCGCGCTCAGGAGCCGGCCAAATCCCCGCTGCGTGATGCCCTTGCTTTTCATGCATCATTCGACAGCGGACCGGATGCCGACTTCGCCCAAGGAGACCGCGCGCTGTATCATGCGAAGGCGATGGATCAGCGCGATGCGGCGGCAGCCGGACTTCCGGCAGGCGGCGAAGTGAAACTGGAGCCTCAGACGGGCCGGTTCGGTGGAGCCCTGAGATTCAACAGGAGCAAAGGTCCAATGGTGTTCTTCAAGGCCGACAAAAACGTCCCGATGCCGGCTCCCGGCTGGTCGGGAACCGTATCGTTCTGGCTGAGCACTGACCCGGCTGAAGATCTGCCGGAGGGATTTTGCGATCCGCTTCAGGTGACCTCGAAGCAATGGGACGACGCGGCGATGTTTGTGGAGTTTGAGAAGCGTCCGGCGGGCATTCCGTTCCGCCTGGGAGTTTATGCCGACAAGGCCGTCTGGAATCCCACGGGCCGCAAATTCTCTGACATTCCCGCAGCCGAGCGCCCGCTCACCACAGTGGAGAAGCCCCCGTTCGCCGCGGAGAAATGGACGCACGTGGCGTTTGCCTTCAGCAAATTCAACACCGGGAAACCTGACGGTACGGCGACACTCTACCTCGATGGCAAACAGGCCGGCATGATCAGCGCCCGCACGCAGACCTTCACATGGGACGCGGCACATGCCGCGCTCATGCCTGGACTAAGCTACATCGGCCTCATGGATGATCTCGCCGTCTTCGACCGGGCGCTGACACCTGACGAGATCGGACAGTTGTTCGCGCTTAAAGGTGGCGTGACCGAACTGAAGGCAAAAAGCCCCTGACGCATCTCACGGCACGACGATTCTGGCCCGCCAGTAGCGGCGCTGGTCGCTGCGCGGAAGGTTGGCATCCGTCGTGGTGGCGGTGGCAGTGACCGGTGCGCCCCAGGTCGTCCATACGGCGAGGCCGGTGGTGCTTTCGAGTTGATAGACGTGAGTCGGCTCCGTCCTGATGGTGACGCGGGTGGTGTCGGCACCGGCATCCACCACGGCGATGATCTCCGGTGAGAGAGCGTTGCGTTTACCAGGGGTCGGTACGGGGAGAAGGATGTCCGCGGCGCTGTCCGGGTAGCGGCCTTCGCTTTGATCCGGCGTCTGAGCAGTGAAAGTCACGAGGTCAACCGGCGTGCCGTCGGGTGTATAGAGGGCGAGTTGTTCGCCGGCGGCGCTGAGGCGGAAGTTAGTGTGCAATTGGCCGGGCGTGACGCCATTCTGTTCGTCTTCGTTATCGGCCCAGACCAGGAGATAGCCGCCGGCGGGGATGGTTGTCCCGGGCGGAATGGTGAACTGGTTGGGCAGCGTCGTCGTATCCGTAAGGAAAAAGCCGCCGAGATTCACGGGAGCAGCGCCGGAATTGTGCAATTCAAACCAGTCATCGTAGTTCGCATCAGCAGGATCGGGGAAATTGCCGGCGCTGGTATTGTCGGCCATCCATTCGTTGATGCGCACGGGCGGCAGCGGCGGCGGGCCGGTGACGGTGATGGTGACGGGGAAGGACGCGAGCACCGTGCCGGTCCGGCTGAGGCCTTCGACGGTCAGCACGTTGTTCGCCGAGTAGAGGGTGAGCGGCAGGCTCCATGCGGTCTGGCTGGTCCAGGCCGGCGTGTATTCCACACCGTTGATGCGCATGGCCTTCACCCCGGGTGGGGCGGTCCCGGTGAGTGTCAGGATGCCGTCAGCATCGTTGATGGTGCTGCTGCCGGTCAGTGAAAATGTGGTCGTCGCTGGCGGATAGGCGGCATTGAGCTGCGTGATGATGTAGTCGCGCCGCGCGGTGATGTAGGTCTTTACGGTCGTCACCTGGCCCGCGTTGGCGGCGATGCTGTTGGCGGCGAGGCCGGTGACCATGCGGTCAATGTGCGCATTCACCGTCGCGGGCACCATCGGGCCGTCCACGGCCTCACGGAAAGCGCACCACCACGCGCGGCGGAAGGCGGGCTGGGTGCGGAACTTCGTGCAGAGCGGATCCTGCGTGCTGCCCTCCAGGGCAGTCGTCGCGCCGTCGCCCACGAGGCCAAAGCTGAAGTCAATGTCCCACGCGGTCATGGCCCACGGTCCCTGCGTTGGTTTGTAAATGTACATGTTCTTGCCGAAGGTGTAGCCCCAGGTGTCCCAGTTCCCGGCGATGCGCTGAATGGCGAGGGCGCGCATCCACGAGTCCTGGTCCACGAGCGGATTGAGTGCGTTGAAGAACACGGGATCCGCCGCGCTGGTGCCGGCGTTGAAGGCGTTCACGAGCGCATCGAAGTCGCCCCAGTCGTTGACGGAATTAGCGACGGAGCGTGGTGCCCACTGGTAGCGGTAGCGCGCGTTCTTGTGCGCGCCACCGGTGGTCGTCGTTTTGGAAAGGAACGCGCGCAGCGTGGTGCCAAAGGTCGTGCCATCGTCGGCGAACTCGATCCAGTCCTGGGCCTTGTGCAGCTTGCCGTCGTTGTCGCCGGGCCAGTATTCATCAATCCAGTCGCCGTTCGGCTGCTGCGTGTCTTCAAACACCGTCTGTCGCTGCACGCCGTTGATCATGACGCGGCAGAAGCGGCGGTGGATGCTTTGCAGGCCGAGCGCGCGCGCCATCCACCAGATGGTTTGCTCACGGATGAGCGACGAGTCGTCGCCAAACGTGCCGGGGCCGGCGAGGATGAAGTCGGTGGTGCCGAGGAAGCGGTCGTCAGGCGGGACGTTGCAGTCGTAGTCGCAGGGACTGCCGGTGGGGCCGTTGAATCCGCCGCTGTGCCACGGACTGCCGCTGTATTGCGCAGAGGCGTTATAGATGATGCGTGAGTTGCCGTAGATGAAGGTCACGTCGAGCGGGGTGTTGCTGTTCTTCATGCGACCAGCCCACTGGGCCCGCGTCGCTTCCGTCATCCAGAGACGATACACGCCGAGTGCGCCCGCCGGGCTGGTTTCGCCCCAGCGGATGAGGCACTCCGTTCCACCCGCGGGGAATGCGGAGGCCGCACCAAGGCTGTCGTAGGCGCTGATGGTGAAGGCGACGAGCGTGCCCGATGGCTGCGCGGGAATGTCCGCACTGAAAATGCCTGCACCGCGATAACTCATGACGACCGTGCTGATGGTGGCGGTTGGATCGAGCCGGTAGCGGAGCAGCGCGAGGCCGATGCCTTCCGGATCGTCGAGATGCGCATAGATCGTCGCCACCTGGCCGGTTTGTGGGAGCACCGGGCGATGCGTCACGCCGCTGATGGCGGGCGCATCGCTGAAGATGGCGGTGGAATTCGTCGCGCCGGGCGTACCGGGCGTGTAGCCCCCGGGAAGGATGTTGCCCGTGGCTTCCAGCACACCACCGGCGAGGCGCAGGAGAATTTCGGGATGACCGCGCAGCCATTTCACCTTCGCGCGAATCGTCGCCGTCGCGCCTGCGGAGAGTGAGATGGTTAGTGGAACGGAGAGGCGATTCCCCGCAAGGTCGCCGCGGCCTGCCGCGCGAAGGTGCATGGCGCTTCCGCCACTGAATCCGCCAGGCACGACCGTGCTCTTATCATGCGTGCCCTGGATGATCCAGTTCGCCGTGCCGGATTCAAATCCCGGATTTATCACGACATTCGCACCCGCGCCCTGCATGACTTCGATGTCATCAATGAGGCACTCGCCCGCGCCGAGCATCATGACATGCAGACGATTGATGACTGAGCCACTGCCGTTGTCCATCACGCCGGTGGTTTGGATTGTTACCCAGCCCTGCTCGGCGGGTTCATTGCTGTCGGTCCAGTTTCCCGCGAGGCGACCGTCGGCATCGAGGTCTTTCTTTTCCAGACTCGAGCCACCGCCGTCACTCCAGCGGCCCCAGCGTCCGCCGGTCCCGTAGGTCACTTCATCCATCACCGGATAAATCGTCTCCGTCACCGCGCCATCCACATTGGACTGCGGCTTCTCAAGGCGCAGGCTCTCGCCCACGCCGCCATTGAGGGAGCCGGAGTAGGCATTGATGGCGAGGCTCGCGCCCGCGGCGAGCGGTGCCGTCGCAGGAATATTGTAGCTCACGCCGCCGCGCAGACGCCAGCCGCTGACATCGAGCAGCCCGCCGGAGGTGTTGGTGATCTCCACGAACGGCAACTGGGCGCTGCCGGTCGGCGGATTGTAGAGGATTTCGGAAATGACGGCCTCTTTGGCGAAAGGCGGATCGTTGCCCGTGCCGGCGGTGTCTTCATCCAGCGCATAAAATGCCGGCGCGCCGTCGGGATAGCGGCCCCATGTGGTCGCGCCCAGTTGCGGGCCGAAGCGCACGGCATCCAGTACGCGGCCGGGGGCGCCGCCGCTGCCGGGCGCGCGGAAATAAACCGTGTCGCCGCTGGCTTTGAGTCCAAAGCCGAGCACATCCGCCGTGACATGGACAAAGCCGCCGGCGGGAATGTCCGTGGCGGCGGGGAAGACGTACTTCTCCGCGTTGCGGTCATCGCTCAGCGAACAGCCAGCCAGATTCACCGGCGCGCTGCTGTCGTTGTAGAGTTCGATGAAGTCACCGGGAAACGACGCCACGGCCCACAGTTCATTGATGACGACCGTGCGATAGGGATCCGCCGTCCCCGGTTCGGCTGCGCCGGGAGTGCCATCGAGATTAAAACTGATGCTCCACGCGCGCGAATCGTCCATGCCGTAGCTGGGCCGCGCGAGCACGAGCGAATGGCCCGCGCCATCCGCCGCGGGCTGCCACGGATGGCCGGAATCGTAGTTCACTTCAAACACGACAGCGTTGGAATGATCGCGCAGGCGCACCTGCCCGCCGCTGTTGTTCAGCGAGCCGGTCCACGGGCCGAGCACGCCACTGATAATGTACGCGTTTTGTATATCCGCCGGCACCGCCGCGATGACGAGCCGCGCGCCCGCGCCGATCGTCGTGCCCGCAGGGAAATCGTAGCTGACCTCACCCGTGAGCCGGCAGCCGGTGAGGTTCTCGGCCCAGGGCTGCGTATTATATAGCTCGATGAACTCCAGGTTCTTCAAATCGGCGCGTTCGCGCGGATGAAAGTGAATTTCCGAAAGCACAAACGGCCCGCGGCGTGTCGCCGGGCCGAGGGGTTCCGCGGCGGGCCGCACGATTTCGATGGGCGCGGGCACCGGCGGTGGTGCGGCGGTGAATCCGGTGCTCGCAGTGACGAGCAGATTGCCCGTGAGGTCGCGGACGTTGTTCGCGGTGACAGTGTAAGGGCTGCCCGTCGTGAGGCCGTCCACGAGGAGCGTGACCATATTCGGCAGCGGGCCGGCGACGGCGCTGACAACGGAGCCTCCAGCGATGGTGAACGACGCATTCGTAAGGTTCACAGGTTCGTCGAACGTGAGGATGACCTGCGTGAGGGAAACCGGCGCGTTCGCGCTCTCGAGCACTGGCGGGGTGAGATCGTTCACCGTGAGCGTCGCGGCATTCGAGATGAGCCCCCCGTAGGAATTGAAGACGAGGCAGCGAAACTGCGCGTTGTGGTCGGCGAGCGTGACGGGATTGAGCGTGTAACTGAGGTCCGCGCCCGTCGCACCGGCGATGTCCGCGCCGTTTTTCTGCCAGCGGTAAGTCGCGCCGCTGGTATCACTGAGCGCCACCGTGAATGTCGCACTGCTGCCCTCATTCACATTGAGGCTCGCCGGATGCGAGGAGATGAACGGCAGTTGGCCGGTGACGTCCTGCACATTGAAGTAGGTGAACGCCGCGCCCGACTTCGCCGCGCCGGTTTTGTAGGTCAGGCCCACGCGCGAGTTGGCGAAGGAGGTTGTCCAGTTGATCGCCACGCCAGGAATCTGCTGCCACACGTCGCCGGCATTCACCTTGAAGTAGAAGTTGTAGAGATCCGCCGCGCCCGCCTCCTTAATAATCACGCGCAGGAAGACCCGGTTCACCGCCGTCGTCACGTTGATGGCGGTATTCGGATTGTTGGTGCCCAGCCCCTGGAGCCGCACCGCTCGATCGTTCGCGTTCCACACGTCCAGCCCGAACGTGACCTCCGGCCGCGCGCCGTTCGGCCCGCCGTAAAACGTGAGGCCCGCGACCTGCGTCCCCTCCGCCGCCGCATTGATGCGCACTTCCGTCTCCACTGTCCAGGTGCTGCCGTTCACCAGCCCGGGGGGAATCGCCGTCCATGCGATCGCCGCATTGTTCCGTGCCCCCCACATGTCGGTATTTCCCGCCGCCGTGAAATCCAGCTCATCATTCACTGCATCGAACACCACATTCCCCAGCGTCGCATTGGG
>JANNVM010001258.1:0-1521 GCA_031414455.1 Verrucomicrobiota bacterium | reverse complement strand
CCGGTGCCGACTCCGGTGCCGACGGTGGTATAGGCCAAGGTGGTGCAGCCCTGCCCCGCCCCCGCCTGCCATTCGCCCAGCGCCGCGCCGTTGACATCGGTATCGACCACGATCGGCGCATCAAACAGCCCCAGCACATCGTGGAACCGGGCACCCGACCAGCCCGGCTTGGGGGTGGTGGTAAAGGTTCCATAAGCCGCGCTGGCAGGATCAATATCGATCGGCCCGAAACTAGCCACGCCGAACGCTGAAATTGTCCCGTGCGCAGCCTCGGCGTTGGTGAAAAACTGCTCGATGTCGGGAAAACACTCCGCCGGAGTGCGGGTCGGGATGCGGGTTTCGGCCAGCACCGTTCCGTCCTCGCGGGCCACAGCCAGAACGAATTTGGTCCCGCCCGCTTCGATTGCTCCGATCAAACGCTCAGCCATCGCAGTTGCACTCCCCATCCTCGCGGCAGGTTGCACGGGCGCGCGGACCATTCAATCCGCCCGCATACGAATTTGCGCCGCACAGGCGGGTCAGGCGGGCTTCTTGCGCTGTAATCCTGACCGCTTGCAGCTGGCCACCAGCTCGCCGCGCTGGTTCCAGGCCTGATGCAGAAAGGTGACGATCCCGGCGTCAGGACGGCTTTTGGATTCGCGCAGCTCCAGCACTTCGGTGGTGATGTTGAGTGTATCGCCGATAAACACCGGCCCCGGAAACCGCACCTCATCCCAGCCGAGATTGGCGACTGCCGTGCCCAGCGTGGTGTCACCAACGCTGACACCGACCATCAGGCTGAGCGTGAAGCACGAATTGACCAGCACCTGGCCATATTCACTGCCCTTCATGTACTCGGCATCAAGATGCAGCTGCGCCGGATTGTGGCTGAGCGTGGTGAACAGCAGATTGTCGGTTTCGGTCACCGTACGGCGGATCGGGTGATCAAAGCGTTGCCCCACCGACAGTTCATCAAACCACAGACCCGGCATCGGCATTCTCCCTGCTTACCGCCCCGCTCTATCAGCCGACCCACCGGCTGGCCAGCGGTCCGCGTTTGTGAACGTTCCCACACAATTGGGGATAGTCATACGTATGTGACTGGACATCCCCGCCCCGCGCGGCATGACTGCACCAATAACAACATAGGGGAGAGGCCAGATGGCAGCGCCAATTACCGGATCGGGCAATGCAGGCGGGGGAAGCAGCGGAGGCAAAGTCGGGATCGTCCTGGCGCTGGCCTTTGCGGTGTTCTTCCTGCTCGGCGGGGTGACCAACATCAACGACCTGCTGGTCGGTAAGTTCAAACCAATGTTTGACCTTAGCCATACGCAGGCAAATTTCGTCCAGCTGTTCTTCTTCTTTGCCTATGCGACATTCTCGATCCCGGCCGGGATCATCCTGTCGGCGTTTTACTGGGCGTCGAGCGGGGAGTGCCGAAAGTATCCAATTCGACTTACAAATTCCGGACGCTGCTCGCCGCGGCCGGCCGCCTGCGCGACAGCAAGGAGATCGACATTCCGGGCCCGCGTTCTTGCGCAC
>JANNVM010001257.1:0-6171 GCA_031414455.1 Verrucomicrobiota bacterium | reverse complement strand
GACATCAGGAGTTCTGAGCCTGCCCGTGTTTGCCTTCGAACGAGCAGACGAACACGGGCAGGCTCAGTCCATGCCCGCGCTGTGCTCAGTGATTGAACAAAAACGCCGGATTGTTGATCAGTGCCCACGCAAGATCCTGGGCCGCCGTGAGGCGTTTATTCTGCAACTGCGTGCGGCTTAGTTCCACATCGCGGCGGAAGAGGGCGAGCACCGGGTCCACGGTCAGCGGCAGCTCGGCTTTAGCGAGTTTGGTCTTCACGGCTTCGCGCTGCGGGTCGGGCGGTAGCGGCTTGTTGGATTCGGTCAGCGCGGCTTGTGCGGCGATGATGCCGGCGTCGGTTGCTTTCAGGTGGTCCGTCAGGGCTTTGATCTGCTCCGGGGTGCGCTTGTCAGGGGCAACGGCGAGCGCGTTCGCGACCGCAGCAGGAAGGCCAAAAGTCAGCGTGCCTTCAGCGCCCGTGAGCGCGAGGCGGAAGCGCCCGAGCAGGTGTTTGCCGTCGGTATATTGCTGATGGATCACAATCTTCAAGATGCCGCCGGTTGTGGACTTCACGGCCTCTTTGCAGCGGAAGACGGCCATCTGAGGCTTGCCTGCACCGTCGGGAAAGATGGCCCATCCGTCGGGTTCGCCGCCGACCTGGCCGTTGATGGCTTTCCCGATTTCATAGCCGCCCTGCTGATAAGTCGCTTGAGCCTCACCAAACGCAATCTTCTGCGGCTGTCCGCCGGCCGGCGTAAAGGTGGCCTCGATCTCACTCACGACAAAGTTTCCGGTGCCGCTGCGCCCCGGGCCGTTGCCGGGAATGCGCGCATCGGTTAGCGCTTCAAGGCGCAGGCCGGTAATCGTTGCCAGGCTGACCGGCGCGGTGATCGTGAAGTCCTGTTTCCCCTCATCGCCAAGCGCAAGAATCGAAAGGTCCGGTTGTTTCTCCAGCTTGTGTTTCTTCTTCGTGCTCACCATTTCCGAAGGATCGAGCAGTGTCCAGCCGGTCAGGCCCTGAGCCTGTTTCGCTTCCCATTCCGGAAGTTTTGAAATCAGCGCAGCCTCGGCATCCGTGATGGCCTTCTGTGCGGCGGTGATTTTCTCCTGGCGCTGCTTTTCCGCCTCCGCCATACGCGGGCCTGCTTCGGATTCAATCTTCGCCTGCTCGGCTTTGACCGCTTCGATGTTCGCCTGACGATCCTTCTCGTGCTGCGCGATGACGGGAGCCATCTTCTCCTCCACGGCCTTGTGATCGGCTTCAAGTTTCGCGTGATCGGCCTCCATTTCCGTCATGCTGGCAGCGGCGGCTTTGGTTTCCTCCTCAGTCGGCGGCCGGCTCAGCACGCGCATGAAGATGCCGCGGACGAGTTCGCTGTCGTCTTTGATGGTCGCGACCAGTTTCGCCAGCGCATTGTCCGGCGCGGAAACCGCGTCACCAACGGTCGGCCCTGACACGAGCGCCATGATGGGGCCAAGCTGCAAATCATTCTGCCGCTCACATTCGCAGGCGCTCTCGCGTGCCGGCTTGCCGAGATTGTTAAGGAATCCGTCTGGCGTGCCGCTCTGACTGTCGGCCAACTGCCCGGCCCGGACGCCCCCCGGCAGGATGCTCTTCGCGCCGGTAACGGCAAAGATGGCATCATAGAGCACCTCCGCCGGCAGCCGCCGCGCGATGGCGTGACTGTAGTTGATGGTATCGTCGGCGTTCCACTGGTTCGTTTGCAGAGAGAGTTGATAGACCCGGCTCTGACAGATGGTGCGGATCAGCCAGCGGGTGTCGAAACCGTGCGCGATGAACTCCTGCGTCAGCCACTTCAGCAGTTCGGGATTACTCGGCGGATTGCCCGCGCGGGTGTCATCCAGCGGCTCGATGATGCCCGTGCCGGTCAGGTATCCCCAAATGCGATTCACATAGCTGGACGCGAAATACTGATTGTCCGCGCTCGTGATCCATGCGGCCAGCTCGTCGCGGCGCGCGGCCTTCTCCTGTTTCTCAAATTTCGCGGCGTAAGGGAATGCCGGCGGCGTCACTTTGCCCGTGCGGTCGTGTTTCACCTCGCCCTCCGTACGATTGAACACTTTCTCAAAGAGCGGTTTTGCGCCCTCCACGTCGGTGCCGCCGAGGTTGCGGTCGCCGCTGGCCGGATCGCGCTCCAGGGCGGTCTGCGCGAACCACGCGGCCATTTCGTAGTACTGATCCTGAGTCCAGCGCTCGAAAGGATGGTCGTGGCACTTGTTGCAGTTGAAGCGTGTCGCCAGGAAAAGATGCGTCGTGTTCTCCATCGTTTCCGCGGGCTCGCGCAGGACCTTGAAGTAACTGGCTGCCGGCACTTCCTTGTTCGAACCGGTGGCCGTCAGGATGGCGCGGGCAAATTGATTGTAGGGGACATTCGACTTCACCTGCGCGCGCACCCAGTCCCGGAAAAGCTGCGCGCCCTCACCGCCGAGAAACTTGCTGTTCACCTGGAGCAGGTCGCACCACTTGTTGGTTATGTGATCCACAAAGTTTTCCGAAGCGATGAGTTGATCGATGAGTTGCTCGCGGCCCCAGCGGGAGTCACGGGGCTCGGCAACAAACGCCTGGACCTGTTCCGGCGTGGGAGGCAGGCCGGTGAGGTCGTGGTAAGCGCGGCGCACAAATTCGCGATCCGAGCACAGCCCTGACTGAAGCGTCTTCATGCGCTGGAGTTTGGCGGCGACGAGTTCGTCAATGCGGTTGTTCGCCGGCGGTTGCTGCCATGCAAAACCGGTGCGGTCGCCCATCACAGTCAGCACGGTGGAGGCATAGGCACCTTCGTAACGCGCCAGCACAGGAGCCTCGCCTCGCCGCGCGGCGGAGAGCAGGCCGGTCTTGTCGTGTTTGGCGATGTCCGAATTGCCGCTCTCAATGTAGGACTCCTGAGTGACATCACGCGTCAGGCCATCGGCGTAAGTCGCGAACACGCGGAACTGCTGCCGCGCGCCGATCTTTTGAATCACGGGATACATCGGGCTGAGTTCGATCTTCGTGACGCGTGGTGTCTCAAGGTTCAACTTCATGCCGCCCGCGATCCATGCGCGCAGGATATTATAATACTTGTCGCCCGGTTTCATCACCTGACTGCCCTCGTGCGGCACGCCGGCGGTGCCTTTGAGCAGCATCAGGGATTCGTCGGCGCTCGCCACATTGGTGCGGCGGCCCTTGATGTCATCGGTGAAGGCGCGGATATCATAAATCGGATCGTAGCCGCGCAGGCTGAGCTTGAAGCCGGCCTTGCCCTCTTTTGCCCCGTGGCAGGTGCCGGCATTGCACCCCATGCGCGAAATGACGGGCGTCACGTCCCGAATGTAATCCGGCACCGACTGCGTGCCTGTGGCGCTCACTGTGACGGGCGTCTCCACGCTCACACTTCCCAGGACCGCGCGCAATTTCCCCGCACCATCCGCCTTCGCCGTAAGAATACCCGATGACGAAACCTCCACGCCTTCCGCCTGCCACTGCACCGACCGGGTCGCATCGGCCACCGTGCCGTCCTTCATTGTCGCGGTGACGAGTACCTGCAGGTAAGCCGTCGGCCCGTTCAGTTTCAGTTCCTTTGGTTCCACATGTATCTCGGCGACCTCAGCGGCCGCCGGCAATACCTCCGGCAGCTCCGCCGCCGGCTGCATCGTCTCCGCGGCAGACGCAGAGACAGCCAGAAAAACGAGGGCAGCGAGGGAAACGGGAATGGTCTTCATACGGGTGAACAGTAACGCGAAGGAATGCTCCGTCTTCCTGTTTTCTCCTGGCCCGGCCTGCTCCGCGAATCCGTCCGGAGGATCAGGCGCGTTTCAGCGGTGAGTATGGACCCCTGTTCCCGCGCACACTTACCTCTACTTCGTTATTTCGTGGCGCAGGCATCCTTGCCTGTGCGGCCAACGGGCTTCCAGCCTGTTGAAGACGGGAGAGTCCAGCCTGGAAGGCCGGACGCCGCACCGCCTGGAAGGCCGCGCCACGGTAGTTCTGCTGCCGCCGCAGGCGAAGTAACGAAGTAGAGTTAATGACATAATTGCCGTCGCTCGTGCAGCGAATCAACAATCCCTCACACTGGCGGACAAGAAATCCGCCAGTGTTGACCCATGAGGAATTCCAGCCGTCATCGTTACCGGGAACCTGCCGGCGGAGTCTTGGGCTTTTCCTTTTTCGGCTTCTTGACTTCCTTTTTGTGAGCGTGATTTCCTTTGGCCATGGTGTGCTGGTGGTTGGTGTTGGGATCAAGTCATGCTTCTCTGACTAGAATTTGCAAATGAAGACACTCGCTGGTTTCCAGTCCTCAGGGTTTGGTGGCGAGGAACTTTAGCAGTTCAAGGGCCTCGCGCTCGCTCAGGGATTCGAGCAGGCCGGGGGGCATGAGGCTTTGCTGAAGTTTTTCACGGGACTTGATGTCGGCTTTGGCAACACTGACGGATTCGGTCAGGGTGCGGAGGCCGACGGTAGTGGCGGATTCCTTTTCCACGGCTCCGGCGAGCACGTTGCTGTCCTTCTTCGTGATGATGGTGAGCTGGAAGTCCTCACCGATGACGGCGTTGGGGTCGCTGATGTTTTCGAGGAAGTAGTCAATGCCGTTGCGCCAGGTGCCGCCGAGGTCGGGTCCGATCCTGGGATCGCCGCCGCCGTAGGCATGGCAGGTGGAGCAGACTTTGGTGAAGACTTCCCGGCCTTTGCCCGCGTCGTAAGCCCAGAGCGGGGCTTCGCTGTAGAGCTTCTTGAACTTCGCCACCGTCGCCTTCGAGCCTTCCGAGGTGGGATTGAATTTCCCCCAGGTTTTTTCGAGAAGAGTGCTGAGTTCCTCGCTCCCGAGATTGCGCATCTGACGGATGTGGAGCGCGGTAAGTTGTTTCTTGTCGAAGGTGCCGGCGGCCATGGCTTTCACCAGCGTTAGCGCCAGCGGCGTGCGACTGGTGAGGGCGGCGAGCGCGGCGGTGCGATCGGCGAGTGAGAGTTTTTCATAACGCTGGAGCAGTGCCGTGGCAGTGTCGGGATCGTCGCTGCGGCCCAGCAGCGGAATGATTTCGGCACGGAACTCCGGCGCATCGAGCAGCGCGGCAAAAACGGTCAGCGCCTCGCGGTCGCCGGTGCGTTTGAGCAGAGCGAAGGCGGATTTGCGCTCGGACATCGGTGCGGAAGCATCGGCCAGGACGGCGCGCATTTTGGTAAGGACATTCGTGTCGCCAAAAACGGCGGCGAGTTCATTCATGGCCGCGACGACGGACTGGTCGCGGGTATTGCCGAGGGCTGCGACGGCCTTGTCCAAGCCGGCGGGCGGTGTGAGCGAAGATTCATCGCGCAGCGCGAAGGCGGCGATTCTTGCCACGCGGCCCGCCTGCTCCGGGGGAAGCGAAGCTGTGGCGGCGGCGAGCGCATCGCGGCCCGCGGCATCCTGCGCGGCGGCCCAGCGGATGCTGTCGGCGAGTTCCGTGAGCGGCGTGGTCTTCGCAATCTCCAGCGCGCGCGGCCAATCGGATTTCGCCACAGTGGCGAGCGCGAACCAGATCATCTTTGGCAGGAAGCGATCATTCTTGCCTTCGGCGTGAGTGGCAAACTCCGAGCAAGCCATCCAGACGAGATCCGCTGACTTTTGAGGCAGTGACGCGGCAATGGCCAATCTGACTGCCGGAGTCGTTCCCCTAAGGATACTTGCAGCGATATCCGGCATTGTCGAGTGTACGAACGGATGGAGCGGATCGTGGTCTTTGCCTGGAATGGGCCAACCGCTCATGGCGTTTTCCATGGCCCATGCTCTGACTGACTCCTCCGGGTGATTCTCCGCTGAAAAAACATAGGCGCCGGTCTGGCGCAGCGCCCACAATGCACGGAGAGCGATCTCCGGGGTCTTATTTGAAGCCAGTTTCACCAGAAAATCCTGCGCATCCTTTTTCATCCCGACATCTGGCGCACTCCGCTCCATCAATAGCCGCCGCGCAGTGCGGCAGTACCAGTCATCCTCATGCGTCTGCAACTTCGCCAGTTCCAGATCGGTCATCGTGCTGAGATCCACTTTCACCGGCCTGTAAGTCGCGGCCCACGAGATGCGGTAAATGCGGCCATTGGTGCGGTCCCACTTTTCCTCGATGGGCGTATGGCAGTGCTGCTGGTCGTGCCAATCGATGATATAGACCGCGCCGTCGGGACCGCTTTGCAGGTCCACGGCCATGTAGCGGGGATCGGG
>JANNVM010001256.1:0-10232 GCA_031414455.1 Verrucomicrobiota bacterium | reverse complement strand
CGATCACATGATCAAAATCGCGGCGCAGGCCGGCTTCACGGGCATCGAGCCGATGGTCCTGGAGATATCGCAAAGCGCGCTCGGCTGCTCCAAATACTGGCTCGGCGACTTCTGCGATCCGGCGCGCCTCAAGGACGCGCTCGCCGCCCACAACATGACCCTCTGCGGTCTCGCGCTCATTTGCTCGTGGGACGGCGAAACGGAAACCGACGCTGAGCACGAGTGCGCCGACTTCACGATCAGCCTGCTTAAGCACTTCCCCGGTGCCATGCTCGGCACGGTGACGCTGCCCAGCGGCCGCAAGAACGACCTCCAGCGCCGCCGCCTCAACGTGGCCCGCAACGTGAACGCCGTTTCCAAACGCGCGACCGACGCCGGCCTCAAATGCTCCTATCACCCCAACAGCCCGCCTGCCTCGATCGTGCGCACCCAGGAGGACTATGATGTCGTTCTCAGCAGCCTCGATCCGAACGTCACCGGCTGGACACCCGACGTCGGCCACATCATCCGCGGCGGCATGGATGTCATCGCCACGCTGAACAAGTGGGCGCACCTCGTGAACCACATTCACTACAAGGATTTCTCCGGCAACGGACCCGAGCCATGGGCGCAGATGGGCACCGGCAAGCTCGACTTTCACAAAATCACGGAGTGGCTCGTCCAGCGCAACTACTCCGGCTGGATCATCTGTGAGGACGAAGCCCACGTCGCCGTGGAAGACCCGGATGGCGTGACGCTGCAAAACGGACAGTGGTGCAGGGAAAACCTCGCGCCGCTGGTGAATTAACGGGTTTCGAAGAAGGCCGCTCTTCGGGAAAAAACCGGGGGGCGGCTTTTTTGTGCCGGACTTGCGACGCGATGCCGCGGGGAACAGTTCGGCATCCAATGATGATTAGAGTGATTGCCAAATGTCATTTCCGGAAAGCCCGGCCGGGGAACCCCGGAGGGGTTCGCCATGATTAGCCGGTGGCGTAAGCCACCGGACCCGCAGCCAAAGATTGCGGGAGCCGCGGCAGGGGCGGCACCGGTGCAGGATTCGCGCCGCAGAGTTTCGCCCCTGCCGGGGCTCTAGATCCATTTTTTTTCCAACCGGTGGCTCACGCCACCGGCTAATATCTACCAGCCCTCCGGGCTTTAGAATTCCGGAATCCGCTAAGTTAGCGCTTATGGGGCAACGCCCCGGGTTCTCATAAGCTCATAATTCTGAGCACTGTAAGTGCGTCACAACTGGAAGGCCCGAAAGTCAGCGCCCCGCCAAATCGATTTCGACTCCAGGACCTTAGAACGACCTCACTCTGCGAGTTCGATCACCGCGGCCGAATGCACCGCGACGGGCGGGACAGTCAGGACTGTCAGATCGCCCTCCGTCCGCGGCTCGATGGGAGTGCCGCCGGGCTCCCAATGAATGCGCGAGAACTTCACGCCGCGCAGTGTCAGTTCGATGCCGTGGATGGGCACGGCCTCTTCACGCAGCGGCGTTTCCACATCCTGCTGGCCGTGATCCGATGTGGTGTTCAATCCATTCCACAGGTGGACGATGAGCCGTTTTCCTTTGTCATCCTCCTGCCGCCAGAAAGTGCTCTGCACGCACATTGGCGCTTTCACTTCGATCGGGAAAGCCTCGCGCGCGGCCCAGCGGACGGCCCGGGAAAGCACGACGCGCTGATAGGGATATCCGTAACTGTAGTTCGCAGCATCAATGCCGGCGGCGAAATAGACGACGCGGCCTTTTCCCTGCTCGCCGTTCGCGGCGACGGGGAAGGCGTCACGGCTGCCGTCGGGGAAATAAAGAATCGCCGGTTTCATCGGTGGCTGGAACGCGCCGGGCCGGATCATCGGACCTTTGAAACTGGCCTGACCATGCAGCACGAGCTGTTTCAGCCGCGGGTCGGTCGCGAAGATGGAATCCGAAAAGTCGGCGAAGCGGAACGTCCCGGCATTGCCGCGCTGGGCCCAGTACTGGTCGTTGATAACGATGGCAAAGTTGGCATCAAGGTCATGTTTCGGCTGCGGCACGAGCGGGCGGCCCTCGTAGCTGGTGCCGAACAAATCCTTCAGCGCAAAGTCGCCCCGTGAATGTCCCAGCTCATCACAGAGGGATGTCTCACAAGTCGCCACGAGACCGCCGCCGCGCTGCACATACGCGCGGATGGTTTTCACCTGGGCATCGGAAAGGCACGCGGTGTTAGGCAGGATGAGCACGCGGTGTTTGTCCAGGATCTCCGGCCGCAGATCGAGTTCCGTGATGAGTGTCAGCGGCAGATGCTCCTCCATCGCCATGCGAAAGACACCGAGTGCGTGCGAGAGCCAGCGCTCCATGATATTGCCATGGGCGTAGAATTGCCGCGTCTGCTCGCTCACCAGCATCGCGGCCCACGGCTCCTGCTTCAGCCTGACAAACCACGGTTTCCGTTTCGCGATTTCCCGCAGCGTCGCATACGTGGCCTCCTTGCCCGCCGCTCCGGCGACGGGCGTGAACGAGCCGTTCGTCATCGCGCCAAGGCAGCGCACGGTGAGTTCGTGCGGCGGAAAGCTGTCGCCGCTGTAGGGATTGCCGCGGGACATCAGATACGGCTCGCTGGCGCCCACCCGTCCGCCGGACACGGCCCTGACATAGGCTGCGCCGAAGTAAGGCACGACGGTCGCGCCGAGGTTCACTTCATCGAGCCACCACTCCTGCACCGGACAGTGAAAGAGACGGTTCATGCGAGCGGACATGACGCGCGGGCTGGTCAGAAAATGTCCGTAACGCCCGGCATTGGTCGTCCAGGTGTAAATCGCCGCCTCCGGATTCACCTGCTTCAGCCGCTCGCCGAGCCGGCGGTACCACTGCTCCAGCTTTTCATCGGCCCAGAGAAGATAGATACGATAGGCGTCGTCGTTGAGATCAATTTTTGCCGGGAGATCGCGTCCGGATTCGTTCTTATACAGCTCCCGCTCGAACGGACTGAAATTGAGGAACGAATGGTAGCAGCCGTCGAAGGAAAACCCGTCCACGCCAAAGTCGCGCATCATCTCCGCAAGGCATTCGATGGCGTAGTCACCGTAGGGGGTATTCAGCGGCAGCGAGCGCAGGCCAATGTTTTCGGGAGTCGTCAGTTCGAGCTTCGCCTTTTCGCGAATGGCCGGATCATCCGTCGCATGAAACATCCACTCCGGGTGCTGCCTGACAATTTCCACCGGCGCATACGGCGAGACGCCGAGCACCACGCGCAGGCCGTGCTGCTTCGCTTTGGCAATTCCTCCCGTGAGCCGCGCCTTCTCCACCGCCGGCACTCCGGATGCCGGATCGTCCCGGCGCAGCGGATAGTAGGGCGACGGCCCGCCGGCATGAATCACCGTCGCGCCAGTCGCCGCGAGTTCATCGATCGCCTGATGGTCCTCCAGCGCGACGAATGCCTTCACCGCCCCATCAAGCACCCAGTCCGGCGGCTCGACACCTTTAAATTCATTGTCAGGTGTGAGGAACGGAAGGGGCTCGGCGGCAGCGGCAGCAGCAGCGGACACAACCGCAGTAAAGAGGAGGAGCGCGGAGAGTTTCATGTGAGAGAAGTCAGGGACGGGTGGCATCTGACGATTGCAATGCCGGGGCGGCCGGCTCCGTTTCAGAGCAGTTGGGTCAGGGGCATGCCGCGCTCGGCCCTCACTTCCAGACACAGACTAATGGCCTCCCGAATGCCGTTGAGGGATTCCTCGCGGCTGTGGCCCTGGCTGTGGCAGCCCGGAATGGACGGACAGGAAGTCACCCGGATACCGTCCTCGTCGCGATCTATAGTGACGGAGAATTTCATGTCCAAACCCTTAGCCGCTTCACGGCTTGATGCAACTATGGCAATCAACTCCCAACCACCGCGCGGCGGGTTCGCTGATGCTGCCCATCCGTCCGCGCGGAAGGCGAGTGCCCGCAATTGCGTCATTCGCGAGGATTGTCGCCGCAGCCGCAGCCGCGGCACTATGGGATCGAATTTGCATTCCTCATTATGAAATCATCCCGCCTCTCCCGCCGCCGTTTTCTCAAGTCCGCCACGTTCGCCGGCGCGTCAGCATGGACCGCGCGCAGTTGGTCGCAGGTCGCCGGCGCAAACTCCGACATCCGGGTGGCCGTCGTCGGATTCGGCGGACGCGGAGGGAGCCACATCGGGGCGTTTTCGGAAATGCAGGGCGTGAAACTGGTGGGGCTGTGCGATGTCGATCAGACGATTCTCGACGGCATGGTGAAGAAGATGAGTGAAAAGCAGAACGTGGATGTGAAGGGGTACCGCGACATCCGCCAACTGCTCGACGCGAAGGATGTGGACGCCGTGTCCATTGCCACGCCGAATCACTGGCACGCGCTGGGTGCCATCTGGGCGGTGCAGAGCGGGCGCGATGTTTATGTCGAAAAGCCGGTGTCCCACAATGTCTGGGAGGGCCGCAAGATTGTCGAAGCTGCCCGAAAGTATAACAAAATGGTGCAGACCGGCACGCAAAGCCGCAGCAGCAGCCGGGGAATCGCCGAAGCCGTGAAGTGGGTGCAGGAGGGGAACCTCGGGAAGATCACCCTCGCACGCGGGCTGTGCTACAAACGCCGCCCGTCCATCGGGAAAACCGAAGGCCCGCAGCCGGTGCCGGATTACATTGATTACGACCTCTGGTGTGGCCCGGCGGAGAAACTTCCGCTGCGCCGCAAGAAACTGCATTACGACTGGCACTGGGTGTGGAACACCGGCAGCGGCGACCTCGGCAACCAGGGCATTCACCAGATGGACATCTGCCGCTGGTTTCTTGGCGAGACGGAACTCGCGCCGCAGGTGCTCAGCCTCGGCGGCCGGCTCGGCTATGATGACGACGGCGAGACGGCCAACACGCAGATCATTTATCAGGCCTACGAAAAAGCGCCGCTACTCTTTGAGGTCCGCGGCCTGGAAACACCGAAGCACCTGAATGCTGCCGTCGGCTGCATCATCCACTGCGAGGGCGGCCACGTGCTCGTTCCGGATTACAATTCCGCCGTCGCGTTCGACAAAGACGGCAGGGAAATCAAAAAATGGTCCGGCAGTGAGGATCACTACGGCAACTTCATCGCCGCCATGAAGAGCCGCAAACACACCGATCTTCACGCCGACGTTCTCGACGGACATCTCAGCAGCGCACTCTGTCACACAGGCAACATTTCCTATCGCCTCGGCCAGCAGAAATCACCGGAGGAAATCGAAGCGGCGATCAAGTCTAGTCACGACGTCACGGAAGCCGCCGGTCGCATGGCGGAGCATCTCGCGCAGAACAGTGTGGATCCCGCCAAAGATAAACCCGTGCTGGGCCTGCCGCTGACCATGGATGGCAAAACCGAGCGTTTCACCGGCAACGATGAAGCAAACGCCCTGCTGACGCGGAAATACCGCGAGCCTTACGTGGTGCCGGACAAAGTGTGAGAAAAAGAGAGCGTGCAATCCCATCCGTGACGGGCCACAATCGGTGCGATGTCATCCGAATCCAAGCGGCGCAGCGCCGCAGCCGTCAACTCGAAGCACCGTCCGCACGTGTTGTGGCTCGCGGGGATTTTCGCCGTCCTCACCCTTCTCCTGGGGATCGCTCCCTGGCACCGCCAGGACTGGATGCTGGAAAATGCGCTCATGGTCCCGGCGATTTTCGTCCTGTGGACCATCTACCGGTATCTGCCATTCTCCCGGCTGTCATGGAGCCTCGTCTTCGTCTTCCTCTGTCTGCACGAACTCGGAGCACACTACACCTATTCCGAAGTTCCCTACGACGCGTGGTGGCATGCGCTCACGGGCGGATCACTCAACGCCCTGCTCGGCTGGGATCGCAACAACTTCGACCGCATCATCCATATCTTTTACGGCCTGCTGCTCGCCTATCCGATTCGAGAGATCTTCTTCCATCTCGCCAGAGTGCGGGGGTTCTGGAGCTACTTTCTTCCGCTGGATCTGACGATGTCCACGTCGGCGCTCTATGAGATCATCGAATGGGCCGCGGCGGAAGTGTTCGGCGGCGACCTCGGTGTGACCTACGTCGGCACCCAGGGCGATCCGTGGGATGCGCAGAAAGACATGGCCCTCGCGGCCGCGGGAGCGCTCATCGCGCTTACGGTCACGGCGCTGGTGAACAGGAAATATCAGCGCGATTTCGCCCGCGAGTGGACGGACAGCCTGCGGATTCAACCGCCGCAGGACTATCAGACCTAACCTCATGAGTCCCCCAGCCCGCCCGAGCCTCACTCCGGTCCTCACCTTTACCGGCATCTATATGGCCGCGGCCGCCGCCGCAGCCATTGCCGGCAGAAACCGCGAGTTCATCATCTACATCTGTGTGATGCTGGTGCTCATCCCGTCAATTTACGCCGTCCACCGGAAGCATCCTCTCACTGCCCCGCTGCTCTGGGCGTTCGGCATCTGGGGGCTCCTGCACATGGCTGGCGGACTCCTGCCTATTCCGCAGAACTGGCCGCGGGAAGGTTCCCGTGCGGTCCTCTACAACTGGTGGCTCATTCCCCGGTACTTGAAATACGATCAGGTCACCCATGCCTACGGGCTGGGCATCACCTCATGGTTCTGCTGGCATCTTCTGAAACATTCCCTGCGCTCGCCCGGCGGCTCGCCGGTCCGGCCCACCGCGGGGATCCTGATTCTCTGCGTCGCTGCCGGCATGGGATTCGGTGCGTTCAATGAAGTCGTGGAGTTCACCGCCACCCGCATTCTCCCTGACACCAACGTCGGCGGCTACGTCAACACCGGCTGGGACCTGGTGTTCAATTTGATCGGTTCCGTTATCGCCGTGCTGATCATCCGGTGGGGGAAATGGTCGCGCCCGAATTCCTGAGTTTTCATTTCCTCCGCGTGTTCAGGTTCCATTCCGTTTACTTTCCCCGCTTGTCAGGGCGTGATCGTCACGGGTGTTCCTGTTTCGACGATGTCGAAAATGATCTCCGCGATACCGCGGGGCAGACGGATGCAGCCGTGCGAGGCCGGGCTGCCGGGATTGGGGATGAAGCCGGCGTGCATGCCGACGGCACCGTAGATCCGCATCCAGAATGGCATGGGCGCGCCCACGAACCGTCCGCTGCCGTCGCGTCCGGCTTTGGCATCCGCCACCACGACGTCGCCTCGGGAATTCACGATTTGGCCCCACGACGAGGAAACCTTGTCCCTGACTTTTTCGGAAACGGAGAAGCTCCCGGTCTTCGTGCCGTGGCCGCTCTTGCCCGTCGCGACATACGTCCAGCCCGCCGGTTGTCCGCCGCGCTGGAGAATGGCGCGCTGTTCGCTGAGATCGATGGTGATGTGGAGCGGCCCGGTTAGGCTGCCTCCGGTCCACACGTAGAGCGGTGCTCCGGCTTCTTTGGCCGGAAAACCAGCGGCTTCCAGTGCTTTGGCGTCCGCGACCTTCGCCTTGCGGACGGTTTCTCCCGGCAGCAGCGGATGAGAATGCCGGCACGCTGCGCATAACGCGAAAACAAACGCGAGAAGCGTTCGGCAAAGCATGCTCCGGAAGAGGGAAGTTGATTGAGTATTCATCGATGACGGATGGAGGCAAAGGCAGCCGGCGGTCCGGAGCCTGCCAAATTGTCCGCAAAAATGCCAGCGTTTTCGCCGGCCATACCAAAGCCGGCACCCCGCACCAGTTGTGCGGGCACGAGATCCCGGCCACCCTTTCAACTGAGCCCGGGACACCATGAGTCCGGCTCACATCATCCTTGTCGTGCGGCCATCGCGTTTTTACGATCAAGCCATGAGAACCGCTCTCCTCCTCGCCGCGTTTATTTTCTTCAAGGACATTGTTGTTGCCGGCAACTGGCCGGCATGGCGCGGACCGACGGGCGACGGCGTCACCAAAGAGACGGATCTACCGGTGAAATGGTCGGCTACGGAAAATGTCGCATGGAAGACTAAACTGCCGGACGGCGGCAATTCCACGCCCGTCGTGTGGGGCGACCGCGTTTTCCTGACGCAGGCGACGGAGAAGGGAAAGCAGCGCCTGGTGCTGTGTTTCGACCGGAAGGACGGGCATGAGTTGTGGCGGCACACGGTGACTTATGAGAAACCGGAACTGACGCACGACACGAATCCCCACTGCGGAGCGTCGCCGGTGACCGACGGCGAACGGGTCATCGCGTGTCATGCCTCGGCGGGCGTCGTGTGTGTGGACTTTTCCGGCAAGGAACTCTGGAAGCGCGATCTCGGTGAACAGCGGCACATCTGGGGCAGCGGCGCATCACCGGTCCTCGCCGGCGACCGGGTCTTTCTGAACTTCGGTCCGGGTCCGGCGCAGGCGCTGTATTGCCTCGACAAACATGACGGCAAAATCCTCTGGAAGCACGACGAGACGGGCGGCACTTCCGGCGAACCACCTCCCGGCGGCGGCAAGCCGCAATGGACCGGCTCGTGGAGTGATCCCCTGCTGCGCCGCGTCGGCGAACGCGACGAACTGCTCATGACCTGGCCCGGCCGCGTCTGCGCACATGATCCCGCGACTGGAAAAGAACTCTGGCGCTGCACGGGATTGAACCCGCTGATCTACACTTCACCGGTATTCGCTGACGGCATCGTCATCGGCATGGGCGGTTACGGCGGCAACTCCCTCGCTGTCAAAGCCGGCGGCAGCGGCGATGTCACCGCTTCGCGCCTGTGGCTTGTGGAAAAGACGCGCCAGCGCATTGGTTCTCCGGTCGTGCATGACGGTCACCTTTATATCCACACCGATCCCGGCATCGCCGAATGCCGCAGCCTCAAGGATGGCTCGATTGTTTGGGAAGAACGCCTCAAAGGCCCTGGTGCCGCGGGCACCAACTGGTCGTCGCTCGTGCGCTCCGGCGACAAACTCTATGCCGTGAATCACAGCGGCGACGCCTTCATCTTCCGCGCCGCACCGAAGTTCGAAGTCCTCGCCACAAACTCCATTGGCGAACGGGTCATCGCGTCCATCGCAGTGTCGGACGGTCAGTTGTTCATCCGTTCCTATCAGCACCTCTGGTGCATCGGTGACCGGAAACCCTGAGTAACGTTCCCTGACATCATACCCCGAGCTTCCACGGCCCGCGCAGACTCCGGCTAAGCAGAGCCGTCGCGTCCTTGTCTTCCGGGAAAGATTCGGTCGCGGGATCGAACTTTACCGGACGGCACAATTGGGCGGAAATCGCACCGACATGGCACATCGTTGCGGCGCGCTGCGCGATGTCGGCGCTGGCGGCGGTGCGCCCGCGGGAGAGCACGGCATCGATAAAGTTCCGGTGGTGATTGTTCGACACGAAGAGCCGCTCGTCGCTGTCTTTGAATTTCACCGCGCGCAGGCTCGGCTCGGATTCGAGGCGGTCATTCTCGGTGAAGACCGATCCTGACGAGCCCACAAACTTGACGCCCCACTGGTTTTTATCGGTGGTGCTGAACATGACCACGCGCGGGCCTTTGGCGAATTGATACTCGACACGGAAACTCTCCGGGGCGTCGTAATAACCCTTCCCGCGGCGCTTCACCTCCGTGGCGCTGATCTCCGTCGGGCCGGTGTCATCGCGGCCCGCGCCCCACTGCGCGACATCAAGAAAGTGCGCGCCCCAGTCGGTGATGTAACCTGGCGCATACTCGGCGACCCAGCGAAAGTTGAAATGGCAGCGCCCTGCCGTGTAAGGCGCGGCGGCGGCGGGGCCCTGCCACATTTCGTAATCGAATCCGGTGGGCACCGGCTGCTCCGGCTCCAGTCCGGTGTAGCCGCCGCTGATGGCGAATTCGCCCGGCACACCGACGAGGATTTCCTTCACGTCGCCGATGTAACCGTTGCGCACCCACTCGCAGGCGAGCCGGGTTTTCATGCCCGAGCGCCGCCATGTTCCGCACTGGAGCACGCGGCCATGTTTCTTCACCGCCTCACAAACCGCGCGCCCCTCACCGATGCTCGCAGCCAGCGGTTTTTCAGAATACAAATCCTTGCCTGCGGCCGCGGCATTGGTGGCGATGACAGCGTGCCAGTGATCCGGCGTCGCGCACATGAGGGCGTCCACGTCTTTCCGGGCGATGACCTCACGCCAGTCGTTGTAAGCGTCCGCCGGCTTGAGTTTCGCCGCTTCCGCGGCGCGGTTCCGGTGATTGGCCTCCACGTCGCACACGGCCACCACCTGTACCCGCTCGTCCGTGAGGAAAGAATTCAGATTCCCCGTGCCCATGCCTCCGACACCGATACAGGCGAGGCGGACTTTGCTGTTGGGAGCCGTCGCCCCATCGAGCCCGAGCACGCGGCCCGGC
>JANNVM010001255.1:0-3207 GCA_031414455.1 Verrucomicrobiota bacterium | reverse complement strand
GGCGCGCCGGCGGTGCTCATCGGCAGCCAATTGTTTCCCGCCGGATGATAGCACCTGCCGTCGTTAAAGAAGCTGGTGCCATCATATCCGCCCCAGACGATCATTTCGCTGCCCGTCCACACCGCCGTGTGGAGACTGCGTGCAGCAGGAGCGCCGTTAGGATCCACCGTAGTCCAGCGATTCTCCGCCGGGTGATAGCGGCCACTGCCCTTCACAGAGCCGCGGCTGTTTTGACCGCCCCAAAGAATCATCTCACTTCCCGTCCACACCGCCGTGTGAGCGGTGCGCGCGGGAAGTGCGCCGCGGATGGTAGTGAGGTCGGTCCAACGGTTGTCCGCCGGATTGTAGTAACGGCCCCCGGTGCCATCCGGATTCACGACGAGCACTTCACTGCCCGTCCACACTCCTCTGCCGAAATGCGCGCCGGCGGCACTCACGGCCGACCAACTGTCGCCCGCCGGATCGTAGCGACTGCCGGTATTTGTCAGGCCGCTGGCATTCCCTCCGCCCCAGATGATCATCTCCCTTCCTGTCCATAGCCCCGTGTGGTTAGAACGCTCAGAGAGTGCGCTGGCTGCGTTCACCGGCAACCAACTGTCCCCCGCCGGATCGTAGCGGCCTCCGGTGTTATGATTACTGAGACTTTGGTACCTGCCGCTGCTTCCGCCCCAGACAATCATCTGGCTGCCCGTCCACACCGCCGTGTGAAGATAGCGGCCTGTGGGCGCACCACCCGCGTTCACAGGCGACCAATTGTCTCCTGCTGGATTATACCGCCCGCCGTCGCCAAATACTACCGAGCCTTGGCCGGCTTCTCCTCCCCAGACGATCATTTCGCTTCCGGTCCACACCGCCGTGTGATATCGTCTTCCAGTTGGCGCGCCGGTGCTGTTCAGCGCCGTCCAACTGTTTACCTCCGGGTTATACCGACCGCCGGTGTTCAGAGAAACACTGGTACGGTTTGTCCCTCCACCCCAGACGATCATTTCACTGCCCGTCCATAACGCGGTGTGAGCTAATCGCCCGGCGGGTGCACCGGCAGTGCTCATTGCCGTCCAACTATTCCCCGAGGGATCGTATCGCCCACCCGTATTCAACCCGGTTCCATCTTCCCCAGTTCCGCCCCAGACGACCATCTTACTGCCCGTCCACACCGCCGTATGGTTTCCACGGGTCGATGGTGCGCCGCTGGTGTTCACCGGGGTCCAACTGTTCCCGACCGGATCAAAGCGGCCTCCCCGATTCGAATAATATCCGCCCCAAACGATTAACTCGCTGCCCGTCCATACACTCGTGGTATTCTCGTATTCGCTAGGAATCGCGCTAAAGGGGGACACCGGCATCCAACTGTTGTTGGCTGGATTGTAGCGCCCTCCGGAATTAAGATCGCCATTCCAAACGATCATTTCACTTCCTGTCCATAACGCATTGTGAAGACTGCTCCCATCGGGTGCTTCAGTCGTGGAGAGAGGCCTCCAACTGTTGCTGGCCGGATGGTAGCGGCCTCCATTTCTCAACGGAGGGGACTGTCCAGTGGGGATAAGGGTGACTCCACCCCATACGATCATCTCGCTTCCCGACCACACCAGGGTGTGATCGCGACGCGTGACGGGCGCGCCGCTAGTGGGGATGGCCGCCCACGTGTTGGCCGCCGGATTGTAACGTCCGCCGCCAGGATACGATCCGTTGCCTTCGCCGCCCCAGACAATCATCTCAGTGCCTGTCCATATCGCCGGGTGCTCCCTGCGCGCGGCGGGCGCTCCAGTGGTGCTTACCGGAGTCCAACTGTTTCCTGTTGGATTGTAGCGACCCCCGGTATTCGAATTGTCGCTGTCGTAGCCACCCCAGACGATCATTTGGCTGCCGGTCCATACTGCCGAGTGATTATAGCGCCCGGTGGGTGCGCCGGCAGTGCTCGTCGTTGTCCAGCGGTCACGCGCCGGATCGTAGCGCCCGCCGGTGTTGAATCCGCCACTGTTGTTGATTCCGCCCCACACAATCATCTCGGTGCCCGTCCACACTGCCGTGTGAAATCGCCGGCCCACAGGCGCACCAACTGTGGTTGTCGGCGTCCACCGGTTCGTCACTGGATCATAGCGGCCTCCGCGATTCGACGCATCCACAAAGACAGGAGGCCCAACGGAAAGTTCTCCGCCCCAGACGATCATCTCTTTGCCTGTCCACACGATCGTATTTCCATTTAACGCAGCGGGCGTGTAAGAAGCAGGGGATCCGGGGGTGGTCACCGACGTCCAGGTATTGATCGCGGGGTTATAGCGATCAATGTGATTACCGCTATGCACAAGCATTTCACTGCCCGTCCATATGGCTGATCCGCCTCCCGGAGGATGATCGCCATAGTCGCGCCGCCGCCAGGTGTCGGCGGGCGTGGTCAGGCAATCAATACGCAGGCTCTGGTCCGGCGTCAGTTTTTGAGAACCGTTGGCACCATCGTTGAACCAGACGCGCAGGAACACGCTGGCGTTGTCGAAGACACCCGCCGGGATCGCAGCCATGTTTGTCAGGCTGGTATCGCCGAGGAGCACGGAGTACTGGGCATTGGTCACCGTGAGCGTTACAGGGGCAGCCGGTTCGCTGCCCGCGGTGCTGGTGCCGTCATTGCTCCAGTAGCTGATGGTGCCGTCAGCATTCACGATGGCGAACTTGAACTGCCCGGAGCCGTTGAAGTTGACGCCGCCAACGGCGACGCGGCCCTGATAGTTGATGAGTTGCGGGACCTGCGCGTGCAGTGCAGCAGCGGTAAATAACAGCAGCGCGAGAGTGCGAATAAGGAATTCGTTCATGGTGTATTCGTGGTAGATGGAGTTTGCACCCGGGGATGGGCGAAGCGGTGTTCCCGCGGCGGGCAAAATTTGGGCTCAGCAGGAGCTTCGCCCCACCTGGTTGAAATAGCTCCGCTCCCTGCGGCAGCAGGCTGCCGAAGACGGCTCCCATGATGCGGAAGGCTACTCAATCGGGGATGTAGCTGTAGTTGATGGAGGAACTTCCGACCCATTCGATCATCTCGCTGCCCGTCCACACCGTCGAGTGATTGCTGCTCGCGGGAGGCGCTGCGAAGGTGGTCACTGCCTTCCAGCGGTTTGCCGCCGGATTGTAGCGGCTCCCATTGCTCAAATCGCCGGTGCCAGCGCTTCCGCCCCAGAGGATCATCTCGCTTCCGGTCCACACCGCCGCGTGATCTCTGCG
>JANNVM010001254.1:0-1659 GCA_031414455.1 Verrucomicrobiota bacterium | reverse complement strand
CCGCTCACCGGTCATTACCGCTGGAAGGTAAAGAAATAACAAGCCCGGGACCGCGGCTTTGTAAGCCGCTCGCCAATCGAGTTCCTCATCATGTCGAGCGGCTTAGAAAGCCGCGGTCCCGGGGGCGCACTCCGCCTCACTTTTTCGCCTCGCTGACGACTTTGCCGTCAATGACTACGCCGGTGCAGTGCGTGACGGTTTCGAGAGGATCGCCGTCGTAGAGGGCGAGGTCGGCATCTTTGCCGGCGGCGAGGGAGCCGATGCGGGCCTGAAGACCGAGGATTTCCGCCGGGCGGATGGTGAGGGCCGCGAGAGCCTGCGGCACCGCGAGACCGTGGGCGGCGGCCATGGCGGCTTCGAACAGCACGACGCGCGTCTTGGGCACATAGGCCTCGTAGCCTGACTGAAACGCAAACGGAATGCCGGCGGCCTGGAGTTTCGCCGGCAGCGTGAACGTTAGGTTCTCGCGGTCGCCTTCCGCGCGCGCCATCACCGGATGCACGATGACTGGAACTCCGGAAGCTTTGATCGGCTCCAAAAGAAGATAGGCTTCCGCCGCACTGTCGAGCACGAGGCGAAAACCGAACTCCGCCTGCAGTCGCAGGGCCGCCGTGATGTCCTGATGGCGGTCGGCGGTGATGATAAGGGGCACTTCCTTTTTCAGGACTGCGCCGAGGGTTTCGAGATGGAGATCGCGGTCTGGTTTTTTGTCCGGCTCGGCCTTTTCAAGTTTGATGAGGTACTCCTGGGCCTTGATGAGATCCGCGCGGAGCATGGCGACGGATTTGGCGCGTGTGCCCGGCGCTTTCTTCGGCTCTTTGCTGAAGCTGTCAGCGCCGAGAGTGGCGGCGACGCCGGCGAACGGCGACAGCGTGTCCTCCTTCTTCGTGATGGAGGCGACATTCGTTTTGAGAATCATCGTCTGGCCGGAAATGAGTTCACCCGGCGCGTGGCCGGTGTGCATCGTGGTGACACCGAGTTCGCGCACCCACTGCACGAGCGGATCGCGGCCGTTGTAGGCATCAATGGCGCGGAGTTCCGGCTGGAGCGGCGCGGAGGATTCGAATTGCTCCTGGTCGCGGCGGTCCCAGTTGAGCAGTCCGGTGAGGCCGACGGCCGTGCGGGCATCGATGAGTCCCGGCAGGACGACTTCCGCCGTGAGGACTTTCCAGCCGTCCGGCACGGGCACTTCCGCGGCGGTTCCCACGCGCTGGATTTTTCCGTCAGGGCCGCAGAGCACGATGGCGTCCTTGAGTGGCGCGAGGTCGCCGGTCATCGGATAGAGCGTGCGGGCTTTCACCGCGAGCTGGGCGTGAGCGGTGGCGGCGAGGAGGAGAGAGAGGAGCGCGGTTTTCATTTGCTGAAGCAGCAGGTGGTAGTGATGCGGGCGGTGCCGGCGCCGTAGCCGCCTTCGGCCATCAGTTGATCCTCCGGACGCGAGAGATCGAAGACTTTCTCTCCCTCCACCCACGTCTGCTCCACGCGGGTGTAGGTAGAGAGCGGGTCGCCTGACAAAATGGCGAAATCGGCATCCTTGCCGGGCTCCAGCGAGCCGGTGCGCGCCTCCAGACCCAGCAGTTTCGCGCCGGCGAGCGTCACGGATTCGATGGCCTTTTCCCGCGACATGCCGCCGCGCACGGCGAGCGCCGCGCTGCGCAG
>JANNVM010001253.1:0-3798 GCA_031414455.1 Verrucomicrobiota bacterium | reverse complement strand
CTTGCGCAGCGGCTCGAACTTGGTGCGCAGCGAATCATTCAGCGCCTCCACGGTGATGGTAACGGGCGGGGCCTCGCCGCGTTCGTGAATGGCGGTGTCCAGTTCATACCAGAGCGTGAGCAACACCAGAGTGGCATCCAGTTTCAGCCGCAGCAGCAGCGCGGTATCGGCGGGGATAGCCTGGAGCAATCGCCACTCGTGCTCCCATACGGTTTCAAGCCCAAGGAGCTTGAGGAATTCCGTGACGGCTTCCTGGTTCTCCCACGCCCACTGATAAAGCGCGCGGTCCGTATCCTCCATGCCAAAGAGGCTGCCATGAGCGAGAATGCGCCGCAGGAGATCGCTGAGTCGCTCCCGGTCAGCGTCCGGCAGCCGCAGCCATGACGGGGCGGCGGGTGTGTCGGATGGAAGAGGTTCGTTCATTTCTTTACCAATGTAAGGGTTTCGATCTCATGGCCGGAAAGCGTTATCCACTGCGGCTCGTCCGCATTTTCGGCAAGCCGATCCACTTCCACACGATAGGCAGCCTGCCGCGAACGCCCGTGCAGCAGGCACGCGATGAGATCGGCTATGTCTTCGTTTCCATCCGATGGGAGTTCAGAGACAGGAATCCGCGTGCCGGCACCGCCGGGCAGGGTCGCCACAAAACGATTTGCGCGCGCTACTGTAAGGGATTGCCGCCAGTGCTGCACAAAACCAGCGAGGCCAGCCGCGCGCTCTGCGGCACCTGCTTCCGCTTCCACCGGCTCGATAGCCGACGGCGGCAGGGCACGGCGCGGACGCGCCAGTGAATCGAACCCGCCAAAGACCCGCACCTCATGGAGCCGCAGCGGCGGGAGCGAATCACCCAGCACTTCTTCGGCGTCCGCCACGCGCATCCCCGCGAAACGCTTGTTCAAGGCTTCAAAGAATCCCTGCACTTTGGCCCTGCGCTCGCTTCCGCTTTCCTGAAGATAGCGAAACCGCGCCAGAGAACGACGGGCAAACTCGGCAGCCCGCTGGTCCACGCGCTCCACCAGCGGAACCACCGCGCCAAGCAATGCATTCAACTGATCCATCCGAGACGCGACGTGGGCCATCGCCGCCTCCGGAGTGAGGGAAGCATCGCGCCGCAGCAACTCGGCGCGCATCTTTTCCATGAGCCGCTCATCGCCAAAGAGGGCATCAATCCGCTGCCGCGCCGCGCCCAGCCGGGTGTGCAGGCGGGCACGCACCAGTTCCGCATAGCAAGCGCGGCCGATTCGCTCGGCAAAGCGGTCGAAGACCTCTGCAAGGTTCTCCTTCAACGAATCCGCGCCAAGCTGTCGTCGCGTGTGCCGTTGGATAGACCGCCCCATGCCACGCAGTTCCGCCAGCCCGTCCTCGGCCTGCGAGATGGAGTTCTCGATCGCCGTGAGCGGCTCTTCATCAAGCATGGCCGGATTGGCCAGCGTGGCACAAACGCCGCTGAGTTTGTCCGAGAACACCGCCGCGCCTGGCCACGCCATGGCGCGCAGGGTTTTCAGCATTAGCGCGCCGTTTCCCTCCAGGGTGACAAGCTTGCGGTAGTTTGTGGTCTCTTGTTTCTCCAGCCAGCCGGAACGAATGAGCCGGTCCAGCGCCTCCCTCGCGCGATCACGCGGAGTCTGCCCCGACTGCGGGGCGTCTTCCTCCTGCAATGACACCGGTGGATTTCGCTCAATCACTTCCTCCACGATGGCCAGCGCGCTGTCCCGTTCCAGACCTTCCGGTTTGTCGCCCAGCGCACCCTCCAGCGCATAAAGCACATCTACCAGCACTCGCGCCGATTCGCCGCCGAGCACTCGGAAGAATGCGGGACTGACTTCATCGAAGAGTGCTGTGGAGAAAGACATGCCGGGGGAGAAACAGAAAAGCATCCTATCATCACGATTCCTGCTCGGGGCGAGCGGCGGGTGTCGGCCACGGTGCCAGGATTTTGCCGCGAGTTTTCGCGATGTCCGCGGCCATTTGCTGGAGGCGGATCAACATACGGATTTTTTCCGCAAAGTCGGAGCGGGCGAGTTCGCGGCGGCGGTCGGCTTTGGCGGTGAAGAGCCGGTTCAGGAGTTCGGGGGAAGTGTCCATTGGTCAAAGCGGGCGACGAGGCCGTGCCGTAAGAGGATCGTCTTGAGTTCGCCGAGGTCAATGTCCGCCTGCTCAAGGAATGCGGTGAGGCGCTGGCGGTCTTTGGGGCGTCCGGTCTGGACCATGATGGCGGCGAGATGTTCGGCGCTCATTACCCGGGTGGGTGTGTTGCCGAGGGTAACTTCGCGGGCTGCAGACAAGGCTTCTCCAATCAGGGGATTGAAGGCGGGAAGGAACTGAACAGGGACGCCTTCGATGGTGACGCATTCTTTCTCCGGCTCATAACTGCGCTGACGAAGGGCCGCGTAGAGCGGCTCCAGTGTTGTGAGGATGCCCTGCGTTGGCAGGACCACGAAGATGTCGAGGTCGAAGGTGGCGAAGGGTTCCACATAGAAGATCGCGCCCACGGCCCCGCCGATTGCGTAGCGCCCAATGACGCCGTCGCGTTCGATATCGTTGAGAACCTGGAGCGTCTTCTCCATGTCATTACAGACTGCGGGCGCTGACCTCTGTAGTGACCTCCGCGAGAAACTCCGCCAGCGGCTTCACGCCGAGGTCGCCTTTTTTGGCGTGGCGGACGCTGACACTTTGGATGGCGGCTTCTTTTTCCCCGATGACGAGCATGTAGGGGATCTTCTGGAGCTGGGCGTTGCGGATCTTGGCACCGACTTTTTCGGCGGTGTTGTCCAGGGAGACCCGAAGGCCGGCGGCTTTGAGTCGGGCGTGGGCCTCGGTGGCGAACTCAATGCTCTTCTCGCTGATGGTTAGAACGCGGACCTGTTCCGGGGCGAGCCAGACGGGGAAGTGGCCGGCGAAGTGTTCGATGAGCACGCCGGTGAAGCGTTCCATGCTGCCAAACGGGGCACGGTGGATCATCACGGGACGGTGTTTGGTGTTGTCAGCGCCGATGTAGCTGAGGTCGAACCTGACGGGCAGGACGTAGTCCACCTGCACGGTGCCAAGCTGCCATTCGCGGCCGATGACGTCTTTGACGACGAAGTCAATCTTCGGGCCGTAGAAGGCGGCTTCGCCGGGCTCTTCGGTGAACGGCACGTCGAGCGTGGCGGCGGCGGCGCGGCAGGCGGCTTCGGCCTGATCCCACTGCGCGGGATTGCCGGTGAACTTGCTGCTGTCAGGATCGCGGAGGCCGACGCGGACGCGATAATTGTCCATGCCCAGCGTGGTGAGCACGGTCTTCACGAGGCTGAGGCAGCCCTGCACTTCCGCGGCGAGTTGCTCCTCGGTGCAAAAGAGGTGGGCGTCGTCCTGGGTGAAGCCGCGGACGCGCGTGAGGCCGTTGAGTTCGCCGCTCTTTTCCCAGCGATAGACCGTGCCGAATTCCGCGAGCCTAACGGGGAGGTCGCGGTAACTGCGCGGCTGGCTGTCGTAGATCTTGATGTGGTGCGGGCAGTTCATCGGCTTGAGCATGAATCCGTCGAGGAGGCGGTCGTCGGGCAGGATGCGTTCCGGCGGGATGACTTCGGTGCCGGCGCGCTCGTTGATGCCTTCCGCGAGTTTTTTGGAAACGGATTCCAGCCGCTGCATGACTTCCGCGCAGCCGCAGCCGGCGTCGGCGCATTCCTGCATCTGCTCGTTCTCCATGATGGCTCCGAACTGGCTCTCTTTATAATAGGGAAAGTGGCCGCTGGTCTTGTAGAGCGTGAGCTTGCCGATGTGCGGCGTGAAGACCTGGCTGTAGCCCTGCTTGCGCAA
>JANNVM010001252.1:0-3965 GCA_031414455.1 Verrucomicrobiota bacterium | reverse complement strand
CGCCTTCGCCAGCCCCGCCCGCCGCAGGATCATCCGCGTGCTCACCGCATGAGCATACCTCCCCGCCGCCCCAAACCCCCGCGCCGACTCCAGCCTCCTCGCATCCACCGCCGGCTGCCGCCTCACCTTCCACCCGTGCTCCTCGAACAACTCCTCACAACGCACCCGCCGGTCCTGACGCCGCGCGAGGTTGAGGAGGTATTTGTGAGGAAAGGTGGCGTCGAAGTCCATCGGATGTGAAATTTGAAATCTAAAATTTGAAATCACATCTCCACCACATTCAGCAGCGTACACGACGGATCGTAAAAAAACCGCTGCATATACAGCCCGAACATAAACTCGATCTTTTCAAGGTTCGTGCCGCCCGTGCAGTGGACAATGGCCGCGTCCTTATAGAGATTCCAGTCCCGGTCGAGGTGCAGGGGAAACTGGATCTCATGCGGCTCGAACGCCTCCGCCCGCCAGCCGTGCTGCCCCGCATCCAGGATCAGCCGGTTCCACGCACTCTGCTCCCGCCATTTCGTTGGGCGCACCGGCTCCGTCTCCTGAATCCGCGCCCATTCCTCCATCACCGCCCGGTAGCAATGACCCCGCACTGCCCACGTCCCCGAGTTCACCCCCCACTCCCGCGGCGGCACAAGGGAAAGTGTCCGGTGCCCGGTGCCCGGTGCTCCGTGTTGGCTCGGAGTTGAGCTTTGGCTCGCCTGTCTCCCTGTGGTCGGCTCGATGTTCGGGGTTTGTTCCCCCTGCCTTCTTTCATCCTTTAGCCTTCCTCCTTCAGATTTTTCTCCCACCTCTCCTGTCGTCAGATAACCGTTAAATACCTCCTCCCCCCGGCTCCTCCCCCGCTCCGGCTGATAAAGAATATCCACTTCCTCACGTTCCTGCAGCAGGTGGTCAATGTTTCGCAGGCACAGGCAATCCGCGTCCACGAACACCACCCACGCATAATTTTCCACCGCCGGCAGATGATGCCGTGCCTCCGCCTTGAACGCTATCGCATAGTCCGCCAGCGCCTGATGCTCCAGCGCCGGTGCCTCCACAAAGTATTCCTCGATCCCCGCCCGCTGCACAAGGAACACCGGCTGTGGCGAATTCCTGACAACGACCATGTCCCCCGTGAAGAAAGTCCGGGCCACACTCCCCGCCAGCATCTTCACCATTTGCCGATGCTTCACCTCCCCCGGCATATCAAACGCCACCGTGTAGAGCAGGCTCAGCCGCTCACCGTCCGCGGACGGCTGGCTGGTTTCCGGTAATGAATCGCGCTCCATATATTCTTCCCTCCGCACCTGCCCGTTTTGCCTCGACTCCTCAAGCTCTTTCTGATGCCATCAGGGCGGGACTCACGACGGATTTTGAACGACTGTTCGGCGTTTCCGGGCGTCCACTGTTACATGTCGCCGAAAGAACCGGTATCTGACGCAGATGAACACGGGATTTGCACCGCTCTTCAAACTCGGACGAGCTGAACGTCTTCAGCTTGTCGAAGACCTCTGGGACAGCATCGCGCAGGAGGACGCGCCTTCGCCCGTCCCAGACTGGACACGCGACGAACTTCGCCGCCGCAGGGAGCGGTATTTGCAGCATCCAGCTTCCGGGCGCACATGGGAACAGGTCCAGCAGCGGGCACGTGCGCAGCATGATTGAACGCGTCATTTACACCGGGGAGGCCGACAATGATGTTGCAGATTCCTACGGCTGGTATGAGAGACGGTATGTAAGGAATTGCCGAAAAAGAGCGCGGCTGGCAAGCCTCCGGACTCGCTGCTTTCTCCGATGACTCCCCTTAATTCCAACCCTCACCCTGCGTTCCACGCGCTGTCCCGCCCGGAGGCTGCCAGCTCTTAGATGTTCATAGGAGCGCGATTTCAATCCATTCGCGGCGATCTGTCATGAACTGAATTGGCAGGTTAATCACATTTCTGTGATTACCAATCCTGCATCTGTTATATCGCCCTCCCCTTGACGGGTGATTGCGAGCTCTCACTGCATCGGCAGCGACAGGGTCATTTTCTTTCCGCCGCGCAGCACTGTGGCTTCGAGTTTCTCGCCGGGGAAATGTTTCTGCAGCAGGTGGCCGATGAGGGCGCCCTCACTGATTCGGTTCTTGAGTCCGTCGATTTCCACGAGGATGTCGCCCTGCTGCCAGCCGGCATTTTTGGCGGCGGCGTGTTTGTTGTACTGGCCGACATGTTTGGCACGGAGTGCGAGGGTGTCTTTGCCGAGGGAAAGCCCGGCGCGATCGCTGTCCGGCACTTCTTCGAGCACCAGTCCGCCGGTGGCCATGCCGCGCATATCCCATGTGCCGGCACGGCGCGAGATGTCAGATTTTGAGCGCCAGCCCGCAGTGAGTTCGATCGGGAGGATCGCGGCGGCTCCCGGGCGTTTTACGACTGCCTTCAGGGAACCGCTGGCCGGTGCGCGGTGCAGCACCCAACTCAGATCCGCAGCGGAGATGAGCGGCTGGCCGTCGAGGGAAACAAGATCATCCCCGGCCTTGAGTCCCGCTTTCGCGGCGGGCGATCCCTCCGCTACCGCGCTGATTTTCGCAGCGCTGTCGCCGGCCAGTGTCAGGCCGATCGTTTCCGGCGCTGGCTGTGGATAAATAAGCTCGTCCGTGAGCGGCTTCTTCTGCTCCCGCATCGTATTGCGCAGGGCATCGCCGATCTGGTGACAATGCACACAGCTTTGCACCACCTTGCCCTGCCAGTCGAGTTCCCGGCTGTATTTTCCGGCCAGTCCCGGGATCTCCAGCGGCGACTTGAACGGCAGCGCGGCACCCTGTTTGCCCGCCAGCGACACCTTGTTGGCAGGGTAGCCTTTGTGAACATTCAGCGCCGCTTCGAGCGCCGCCTTGAAGCTCTGCGTCGCCCGGTCCTCTCTGTCTTTCTGATGTTTCCACGAACCGAAGCGCCCGTACACCGTGCCGTCACCGTTGAAGATCATCGTCGTTAGGGAAAGATCGTAGTCGAACTGAAAGCGTGACAGATCCAGCGCATTGGCATTGATGACGCGCAGGCAGACATACTGATTCAGCAGGGATTCGAGACTCTTGTCCTCAAGCACGCCGGCATCGAGCCCCATGCAGGATAGGCACGGCACGCAGCGCAGCACCACCAGCAGCGGCTTGCCGGATTTTTTCGCCGCAGCGAATCCCGCATCGATGTCGTTGTAGAGCCAGCGGGCATCGTTTTCCATCGCGGCCTTGTCGTTCCGGACAGCTCCCTCGCGATCCTTCACGGCATCTGCGAAAGCGGCTATGGACAGAACGGCGGAGAGAAGCAGCGCGGGCGGGAGAAGTTTCATATGGGTGACTTCTGCCAGACACCGGCTCCGGCTGCAATCCGTGTACGTGTTGCCCCCCGGAATGAAGTGGAACGGCGGACTGCGGAGCGGGAGTCACCATGTGATATCCCGCCCGCCTGTCGCCGGTGCCGTCACAGGGATGGAAGGTAACGGCTCTACCGCCACTTCACTTCGGCTTTGGCGTCCTCCTTGTAGGTGATCTCTCGACCGCCGGATGCCTTGCCGGCTTTGTTGAGGTACTCTGCTTTGGAAACCATCGTGCCGTCAGGGCGGAGCTCAGACGTGCTGCGAACTTCACTCACCTCAGATTTTCCACTGACTTTCTCGACGGAGGTGAGGACACCGCCGGAAATCGTCATGGTGCCGTTGGTGGTGAATCCCGCAGTAGTGAAGTAATGATAGACGATGGATTTCTGTTCCGCATCCCACCGGATGATGCTTTCGCCGCCGTAAACGCCGTCATTCACCGAATGAAGCACGCGGACGGCCTTTCCATTGAGCGCCCGCTCCCAGCGGGCGACATCCACCATCGGTTTATCCGGCGTGGAGTCCTTGAATTCGCCGCGCCAGGTCTTGCCGAGGAACGGGCGGAGAGGTTCGAGCGCTTCCTCCAGCTTTCCCGTTTCGCCCCCGCGGGCGGTGACGATGAATGCGGC
>JANNVM010001251.1:0-3387 GCA_031414455.1 Verrucomicrobiota bacterium | reverse complement strand
GCTGCGATGCCCGCGGCGGCCCGTCCGCCGGCGGCGGAAGATTTCGATCTGAATCCCGCCTGCCGCATGGAACTCTGGGAAGCCGAGCCGGACATCGTGGATCCGGTGGGCCTGACGTTCGATGCCGCGGGGCGCGCCTATGTCCTGGAAATGCGCGACTACCCGCTCGGTGCGGACGGCAAAGGCACACCCGGCGGCACCGTCCGGCGGCTGGAGGACACGAACGGCGACGGACGGCCTGACAAAAGTGTGCTCTTTGCGGACGGCCTGCGTTTTCCCACGTCCATCTGCGCGGTGAAGGACGGCGTGGTCGTCAGCGCGCCTCCGGAGATCGTGTTCCTCGCCGACCGTGACGGCGACGGAAAAGCCGAGGTGCGCGAAGTGTGGTTCACCGGATTCACCGCCAGCGTGACTGACAGCAATTTCAACGGCCTGCGCTGGCACATGGACGGACGCATCCACGGCGTGAACGGCGGCAATGGCGGGCTGGTTATCAATCCCAAAAAGCCGGACAAAATCACACGACTCGGCGAGGCGGATTTCGCCTTCGATCCGCAGACGATGGAATTCGCCACGACCTACCCTACCGGCGGCGGCTTCGGCCTCGTCTTCGATGACGCGGGGCGGAGTTTCGTGACGCACAACATCAACCACATGCAGATGCGCATCCTGCCGCAGTCGGTGCTCGATGAAGTCCCCGGCGGCTCGCCTCTGCGCGGTACGCAGAACATTTCCGTGCATGGCGAGAACTGCCGCATCTATCCCATCCACGACGCCCAAACGCGACCGAATCACCCCGAGCAGGCCGGTTACTTTTCGAGCGCCGGCGGCATGGGTTATCTGAATCACAGCGGCTGGCCTGCGGAGTTCGCCAACTCGCTGTTCGTCTGCGATGCGGCCTCCGGCATCGTGCATCGCGAAGTCCTTTCGCCCGACGGTCCCATCGTGAAATCCCAGCGTCCACCGGGCGAGGAAACGCGCGAATTCCTCGCCGGTCGCGATCCCGCCTTCCGTCCCGTCGGCGTCGAACTGGGCCCGGACGGCGCGCTCTACATTCTCGACATGCAGCGTGACGTCATCGAACACCCTGACTACATCCCGCCGCGCATGAAGTCGAAAGCGGACCTCCGCGCCGGCAGCGACCGCGGCCGCATCTGGCGCATCGTTCCGAAAGCCGGCCTGCCCAAGCCTGACAAGCTTCCCGCGCAGGCCAGCGTGCAGGAACGCGTGGCGCTGCTCGGCTCGGCAAACCAATGGACGCGGCTCACGGCGCAGCGGCTGCTGGTGGAGCAGCCGGAGGAGAAGGCGTTGGCGCTGCTGCGGGCAGCGCTCGGTCATGGGAGGAATGGGGGTGATGGGAAGGATGCGCCGCATACCTCCCATTCCTCCCTCCACGCCCTCTGGACGCTCGCCCTCCTCGACAAGCTCACCGCCGCCGACCTCACCGTCGCCGCCGGCCATCCCTCACCGGAAGTCCGCACCGCCACTCTGCATGCCGCCACCGTATCCGTTGTGATGTTGCGCCCGCCAGACTGCCAGGCTCTCAATGTACTCGCGAACGACGCCGACGTTTTTGTGCGTTGGCAGTTTCTGCTCAATGCCGCCTCGATCCCGTCCACGATACCCGTCGCGCAGAAACACTTTTTGAAAGGTGCCGCTCTCGATTCGCTTTTGCGCGACGGCAGAAACCCCTGGGTGCGCACCGCTGCCTTGCGAGCGGTGGGTGATCAGGCGGAAAGTGCGGCGGAACTCGTGAAGACCGGAAGAATTGTGGATCCGGCAGCCCTTCGCGACATCGCTGCAGCGCAAACGCAACCCTATGGCATCGCCTGTATGCACCCCACCGCCGAGATGAGCGACGCCGCTTACGCCGCGACGGCTGAGGGCCTGCTCGTGGCGCTTCGGCGGAGATCCCTTCCGGTGATAGTCTCCGCACCACTTCGAGATGAAAAGCGCCCGGCACGCATTGACGCCCTGCTTTCCCTGGAGCGGGTCGCTTCTCTCCGGGACACCGTACGCGTGTCTGGGCCTCTTAAAGAGTTTCTGCGCTATCGCGACGACTGGCGCAAGTTGATCCTGGCAAAATCCGCGCCGGACAATACCACGGATCGTTCAGTATGGCTTAGGCTCTGCCGCCACTTTCGCGACGACGAAATCATGGGCATCCTGTTCAAGGCGCTTCGCGCCAGCGAACCCCCGGAGGCCCAGCATGCGGCGCTAGCGTCTCTCCGGGAATTGCCGGAAAAAGGAGTGTCGGCGCGCATCGTTAGCGAATGGCCGTCCATTTCGCCTCCGTTGCGGCCGGGTCTCGCCGCCCTGCTGCTGCGCCGCCCGGAGGACAGGATGATTCTCGCCGATGCTCTGGTCTCCGGCGCTATCAAGCCCGGCGAAATCAGCCTCGATCTCGAGCAGCGCCGCGAACTGCTGCGCCACAGCGGTGATGAGATTCGCGTCAAAGTCTCGAAGTTCCTGACTGACGACGAATACAGCAACCGCGCCGCGGTGGTGGATGCCTGGCTCGCCAAACTCCCCGACACCGGCGACGCGACGCGCGGGCTCGCGGTGTTCACCCGGCAGTGTGCGCAGTGCCACCGCGCCGGCGGCATGGGCCATGAAGTCGGGCCGGACCTCGCGGCGCAGAGTCACCGCAGCGTGGAGGATTTACTCACGCATATTCTGGATCCCGATGCGGCCATCAATCCCAACTACGCCGCGTTCACCGCCGAGACCACCGACGGCCAAAAGCAGGCCGGCATCCTCGTCAGCAGCAGCGGCGCGAACATTGTGCTCCGGCAGGCGATGGGTCTGCAGGTGGAGATCCCCCGGGCCAAAGTGAAGTCGCTGCAATCCACCGGCCACAGCCTGATGCCCGCCGGCCAGGAGGCGCTGTTCACTCCGCAGGAGATGCGCGATCTCATCGCCTTTCTGCAAAAGAGGGAGTGAGGCTCCGTGCATGGAGCAGAACGCGGGCAGGCTGGAAGCACTGCGGAACGGCAGCCGTGACGGACTGCGTTACCGGTGCCGCCGCAGCGTAACGCAGCGCCTCCGGCCTGCCGTTCCGCAGTGCTTCCAGCCTGCCGGGTACTCCGGGGGTGACTTGAGCAGGCCTGTCCTTGCCGGATCCGTGAAAATGCAGCGAACAACCTTGCCCGGGTGCCCCGTAAACGGGTAAGCTGTGCTGCTGCGATCCTCCCGACGGCGGCCTCCCTCCCCCAAATACCCATGTTTCTTCACTTTCTGCGCCTTGTCCTCGCCATTGGACCGATGGCGGTGGCTTCTGCTGCCCCAGTTATCAATGAGATCATGTACCGGCCTGGCACGGGATTGCCCGAGAGGACCGGTGACGAGTTCATCGAGATTCATAATCCTGATGCCCAGCCGGTGGAC
>JANNVM010001250.1:0-4198 GCA_031414455.1 Verrucomicrobiota bacterium | reverse complement strand
AGTTCCGTGGAAAGCACCGGTACAATTTCCGCCGGCAGACGGTTGGGAGAGAAATACTCCAAAACAATATCCTGCGTGCTGAGAGGATCCAGCGGTTGGCGCACGTAAACCGCCCAGGAGCCGTCCGCCCGCCGTTCACTGGCATTGTTCACTTCCACACTCTCCGGCAATCCCCGGATAATCAAATTGTAGAAAGGCACAGTGACATCGGCGGCGTTGGTGATGCGGATGGTCTGTTCCCGCAGACCAGTCTGACGATTGAGCGGTGCCGTGGTCGTCACTGCGGAGGCGGCAGGTTCCGGCACCGCGGCTTCTCCCGCCAGGGAGATAAGAAAAGAACCGTCATAGAGATCATTTGAACTAATTGTTAGTGCCGCGCTCCGCGGCCCGGCCGGTGCGGGTCCGAACAGAACGGTCGTGGTGGTGCTTTGCCCCGGTGCAATGGTGCCTCCTGGCGGCGTGATGACCGTGAAATTCCCGCCATCGGGGCCGGTGAAGGATGTTCCTTCGATCACGAGGGGCTCGCGTCCAATATTCCGGATCGTGAAGGTCCGCGCGGATGTCGCCGATCCCTGGACGGTCCCAAAATCAGTCACGGAGGCCCCGTTCGCCAGCGTTTCACCAAGGGGACCGGTCACAGCGATTTGCGCATCGGCAGTGACGACTGCGCTCCAGCCGGTGCCCACCGCGATCTGCTTGATCCGGCGTCCCGCAAGAACGCCCGTCATGTCTGTGGCCACGGGTACAAAGACCGGTTCTGTCGTGCCGTTTCCAATCTGCCCATAGGGGTTTTCTCCCCAGGAAAACAGCTTCCCATCATCCGTCAGGGCCAGAGTGTGGCCCCTCGTGGCGAGAGCCACAACCTTCTTTCCGGCCATGGGTCCACTGACGCCCGCCTGCACCGGCACATAGCTGGAAGCCACGGAGTTTCCCACACCGAGTTGCCCGCTGACGTTCCATCCCCAGGCCAGGACGCGTCCGTCTGTAGTCAGAGCGTAGCTGTGCCATTCTCCAGCGATGATGCTCTTCACCCTCACTCCCGCGAGAGCGCCTGTCATTTGGACTTCCGTGGGAAACGGACGGGGAGACGTGTCTCCCGTGCCGAGTTGTCCGCGATCATTCCCGCCCCACGCAAAAACCCGCCCGTCCTGCGTTAGCGCCAGGCTGTGCACCCTGCTCCCGGACGCGTCCTTGATGAATTCGCCGGCAAAAGCAGTCGTCTGGCCCACCTGAGCGGGATTCGGAAGCCGGTAAGCGCTCGTCGGCAGACCCGTGCCCACCTGCCCGGCGGTATTGCTGCCCCATGCGAAGACACGCCCCGTTTGGGTCCATGCCAAAGAGTGATCCTTTCCCGCCGCGATGCCGACCACGCGATCGCCCGCGAAAGCAACCATATTCACCGAGACAGGGCGGGTCTGATCGAACCTGGACTCCACCCCCACGGCCCCGGAGGAATTGGCTCCCCATCCGGCAATCATCCCGTCCTCCGCCAGCGCCAGGCGGTGAAACTGTCCCGCACACATCGCGACCACCCGTTTGCCCGTCAGCACTCCATCAAGTGTTAGGGCGAGCGGAACATTGCTGGACCGCCCCATTCCGTCTCCAAACTGGCCTGAATTTCCGTTTCCCCACGCGAAGAGTGTTTCATCCGTGGCCGTGGCAAAGATATGAAAATAGCCCGCCGACAGCGAGGCCATGGTCTTCCCGCTGAGAGCGCCGTTGGAAACGATCGGCCCCGGCAGGCTGCGTGCCCGCTGTGAAGTTCCGTCTCCCAGGTTTTGGTTGGCGTTCGACCCCCACGTAAACACCCCCGCCCGCACGGAAGCGACTGCCCCTGCCGAGAGCAAGACGAAATGGATAAGTGGAGACCGCCAATTTCGAAGCATTCGTGGTGATGCAGTTGAACCACTCGGGTGCCAAGGGAAAGGGTGCGTCAATTCCGATACATCTGCAACGCGCCGCACGCCGCTCCGGGTAAGGACCGCTGACAAATCACCATCGTCTTTCCGGGTTATAGAGATAGGCTGGTGAAGAGGGCTCTGTCAGGGATTCCGAAGTTCCGGGCCTGCTTTGTGCAAGGGGTCGGAGCCATGAGATCTAAACTTTGGCTCGTAAATATGGGCTTTTTCCCGCGCAGCTTCGACGTTGCACTGCTTTTCCTGCGCATCGCCCTCGGCGTTTCCATGATGACGCTCCACGGGTGGGACAAGTTGACCGGGTTCCGTGCGGTGGTGGAAAACTTTCCGGATCCCATCGGCATCGGAAGGCACATGAGCCTGCTGCTGGCGCTTTTCGCCGAACTGGCCTGCAGCGCGCTGCTCGTGGCCGGGGCCATGACGCGATTTGCGGCCGCGGTGCTTGTTATCAACATGAGTGTCGCCCTGTTCATGGTGCATCGGGGAGACATGACGGAGGCAGGCCATGGTGAACCGGCCGCGCTGTATCTCTTTGGTTATATCACCATTCTGCTGGCCGGCGGCGGTCGATTTTCGGCGGACGGAGCAGGGGGGCCGTGGGCGCTGGCTGCATTCGGGGCCGTGGCGGGTATCCTCGCCGGATTCCCGCTGAGCTACTTTTTTCAGCCCGCCGACCATGCGCTCACGGGTTCGATGGGCGACTACCTCACGAACTTCCGCGGCGTCCTCGACGATGCTGACTTGAGGCCGCGGGCCATCGGCGTGTGGGCGGCGTGCGTTCTGCTTTTTTCTATCGCGGGAGGGCTGATCGGACGCGCCATGTATCGCGAAGGGCGCAAAGTCGTCACGGTTGAAACTCCGCCTCCTCCCGCTGGCTGATCCTCTGGCGACTATCAGTAGAACACCACGTGGTTTCGATCGCCTGGATCTGAAACCAGCCCGTCCGCGAGCCGCCCCGGCAGCGTGCCGGCTACTTCGGCTTTTTATCCGTCAGGTGCTTTTTGATGACTGCGGGATCACCGGTGGGGAGCTGGCACTCGCTGCCGGTGCAAACGTAGGCGGCGGGTTTGCCGGCGATGGGCTGCATGTCGAGTGCGAGTTTTTCCACGGGGCCGGCGTTGCCGAGGATGACGCGGTGCGGCTGGTAAATGTTGTGGGCGGCGCGCAGGAGGGCGCGGCTTTCCGCAGGATCACCGGCGACGACGACACGATAGGGTTCGCGTGAGGCAAACGCGGCGGCCTTGATCATGAGCGGCACGGCGTGCGGCATTTCGGTGATGCGCACATGGAAGGCCCGCAGGCTGGCTTCCGCTTTGGACTGGAACTCTTTGTTGTCCGTGATTTTCGCCAGCCGCAGCAGTGCGAGAATGGCAACGCTGTTGCCGGACGGCTCGGCGCTGTCGTAATCATCTTTGGCGCGGAAGAGCAGGTCCTTTGTTCCGGTGCTCGTGAAGAAGCCGCCGGCTTTGGGGTCGTAGAATTTTTCCACCAGTCCGTCTGCCAGGGCGACGGCGAACTCCAGCACCGCGGGATCGAGCGTGGCTTCGTACAAGTCCACGCAGCCATTGAGATAGAAGGCATAGCCGCTGAGGAGTTGAGCGCTGTCGCGTTCACCGTCGCGCCAGCGGTGATAGAGTGTTTTCGTTTTCGCGTCCCACAGATTCGCCTTCACGAAGGCAAAGTTTTTCTGCACGGCGGCGAGCGCTTCCTTGTGGTCGAGAATAATGGAGGCCCGCGACATCGCGCCGAGCATGAGGCCGTTCCACGAGGTCATGATTTTGTCATCGAGGTGCGGACGGATGCGCTTGGAGCGCACGTCGCTGAGCTTCTGCTTCACACTGGCGAGGCGCTGCTTGTCGGCGTCACTGAGTTTGGCGTCCGGCTTCATCACGCTGAGAATATTCTGGCCGGGAAGGGGGCTGGGATGGCTGTGATCTTCAAAGTTTCCTTGCTCCGTGATGCCGAAGAATTCGCCGGCCCAGGCTGCGTCCTCAGCGCCGAGGATTTCTGAGAACTCCTTCTTCGTCCAGCAGTAGAATTTCCCCTCGTGCCCCTCGCTTTCCGCATCTTCGGCTGAATAGAAGCCGCCTTCCTTGTGCGTCATGTCGCGGAGCAGGTAGCGGATGATGTCGCGCACGGTGTCGTGATACTGAGGATCGCCGCTGACGAGCCCGGTGTCGAGGTAGAGGTCTATGAGCTGCGCGTTGTCGTAGAGCATTTTCTCGAAATGCGGCACCAGCCACTTCTCATCCACCGAGTAGCGGGAGAAGCCGCCGCCGAGC
>JANNVM010001249.1:0-1605 GCA_031414455.1 Verrucomicrobiota bacterium | reverse complement strand
TCATTTGGGAGAGACGTTATGACGGTCCGGGGAGCAGCGAAGATTACGGCCTGTTTGTAGCCGTGGACCCCAGCAACAATGTGGTTGTTGCAGGAAGCTCCCGAAAAACCGGGGACAGCGCAAGGGGCTATGCCGCCAAGTATGCAGCCGCGGACGGCAGGCTCCTCTGGGAGAAAACTTTAAATTTCAGCCCGGCCGATATGGCCCTCGACGGCGATGGAAATGTGGCGGTGACGGTCAGATACTCCGGCTCCTGCACTGCCAAATTCGCCGCTGCGGACGGTGCATTGCTCTGGGAGAAGGTTGGCGGCCCGGGTGAATCGTTCTCCTCAATGGCGGTGGATACCAGCGGCAATGTGGTCGTGACAGGGTCTGTGTTCGACGACCGCACGCTCACCTACAACTCCCATACCGTCAAGTATGCGGCGACCGATGGTGCGGTCATTTGGAAGCGAAGCGACATTGGTTCGGGGGACTACTACCTCCTTGCAGGAGCGGTCACAGTGGACGCCGTCGGCAACGTGCTGGTGGCTGGGCAGTCCGGCTCCGGAGGCGATTTCTATGTCGTAAAGTATGCGGCGGCGACTGGCGAGTTGCTTTGGAAAAACAGCTACAACGGCCCGGCGGACGGCTACGACTCTGCCCATGCGGTGGCTGTCGATGCTGGCGGCGACGTGGTGGTCACCGGACATTCCGAGGGCCTCGGTTCTCAATTAGACTATTACACGGCCAAGTATGCGGCGGGGAACGGAACCCTGATTTGGGAAAAGCGCTACAACAGCGCGACGAATGGCGACGACTCCGCCAATGCGGTAGCAGTGGATCCCAACGGCAACGTAGTGGTGACGGGGCAATCCCAAGGCGGTATTGGCAACAATCGCGACTACTACACGGCCAAGTATGCCGCAGCAGATGGTGCCCTGCTTTGGGAGAAACGCTACAACGGACCGGCCAATGGCGACGACGTAGAAGGCGGCTGGGACGGCACGCACGGCCTCGCACTCGGCCCCGACGGCATGGTGGCCATCACGGGGGCGTCCGACGGCGCCTTCGGGAGAGTTCAATCCCACGACTACGCGACAATCGTCTACCGGGAAATCCCGGCACCGGGTTCGTTTGCGGTCTGGGCGGCTGGGTTCGGAATCTCCGGCCCGAATGCCGCGCCTGATGCCGATCCCGACCGGGATGGACTGCCGAACGGGGTGGAATACATCCTCGGCGGAGATCCCGCCGAGCCATCACTATCCGCGTCCGCGCGCCCCGGAGTCACACTCAGCACCAGCAACATGGTCTTTACCTTCCCCCGCGACGACACGTCGGAAACCCCGGACGCCACCCTAACCGTCGAATCCGGACCCGATCTGCTCAACTGGCCCTCGGTATTCACGATCGGCCCGACCACGCAGGGCTCAAGCCCTGGCGTGAGCATCTCTGAAAATGGCGCAGGCCCGGACACGATCACCGTCGCCATTCCGCGAGGCACCGCCACCCGCATGTTCGCCCGTCTGAAAGTGACGATTGCCCCGTGAGGCGGGGGCGGGGAAATAGCCGGGGACTGCCGCCCGGAAAGGTGGAACGCAGTGCGAAAGAATATGAGGGGTTTCG
>JANNVM010001248.1:0-11156 GCA_031414455.1 Verrucomicrobiota bacterium | reverse complement strand
AGGGCAGACCGGACGCGGGCGAGGAGTTCGCGTTTGCCGAACGGCTTGCGGATGAAGTCGTCGGCACCGAGTTCCAGTCCCACAACGACGTCTATCTCCTCGTTTTTGGCCGAGAGAAAAAGGATCGGCACGGAACTGTCGGCGGCGCGGACGCGGCGGCAGACCTCATAGCCGTCCAGTTTTGGCATCATGATGTCGAGGCACAGCAGCGCGGGCCGGTGCTGCAGCCAAAGCTCGACCGCCTCCGCGCCGTGGCGCGCGGGCACCGGCGTGAAGCCGTCATCTGTCAGGCAGGTGCAGACGGCTTCGAGGGTGAGCGGATCGTCGTCGGCGACGAGGATTTTCATGTTGTGGGAATGGGTTGGGTCGGATGGGGGAAGATCGAGGCATTCACGGCAGCACCAATTGATGCGGGGATGCGCAGCGTGAAGGTGCAGCCTGCGCCCTCCGACGATTCCAGAATAACCTCTCCTTCCATCCTCCCTGCGAGGTCTCTGGCAATGGCCAGTCCCAGCCCCGTGCCGCTGACGCCTTCTGTCAGGCGCGAGTCCAGCCGCTCGAATGGCAGGAAGACGCGTGCGGCTTCACTGGCGGGAATCCCGGGGCCGCGGTCGGCGACGCGGAGGACGAGTTCGCCGTCCGCACTGGCAAGGGAGACGCGCATCCAGCTGCCGGAAGCGGCGTATTTTTCGACGTTGGAAATTAAATTGGCCGCGATCTGCGCCAAAGCGTCAGGATCGAGGTGCGCGACGGCCGTTCCATCGAGATCGGTTTCCACCGTGATACTGCGGCGCGCGAGGGCAGGCGCGAACTGCTCCAGGACGCCGCGGACGATTTCGCCGGGGCGGCAGTCGGACGGGTGGAGGTCCAGTGACCGGCGTTCGCCGCGGGCGAATGTCAGGACATTGGCCACGAGCCGGCTGAGGCGGCCGGTCTCCTCTGTCGCTACGGCGAGCCGGCGGGCGCTCTCGGCGGAATCGCCGGCGGCGAGGGAATCACGTGCCAGATCGAGATAGAGTCCGAGATTGGTGAGCGGCGCGCCGAGTTCATGGCTGACGCGGTTCACAAAAGAAACCCGGGCGGTGACTTCGCGCAGGGCACGGCGCTGCGCGGCGGCGACGACCCACCCGAGCAGCGCGAGCCCAATGGCGAGCGTGCCGGAGATGGCGAGCGTCAGGAAGTCGAACGCGGTGCGCGCTTCCCAGCGGTCCCATGACACGATTTGCCAGGAGCCGAGCCGGCTGGCGAGGGGTACGACGAAGTCTGGGGAGTGATCCGGCGCATCTGTGAGGCCGGCGAGCGTTTTGGCACCGGGGCCTTCCATGCGGTCCATGCCACCGGCGGCGCGGACGGGTGCCCACACGGCGGGAAGCAGCGCTGTGAGATGACGGTCTATCGCCGCGCGGACTTCGCTGCCCTGAATAACAAAAACCATCGCGCGCGTTTCATCCAGCCGCCGCCACCAGCCCATCCATGCGTCACCCGGCTTGCCGAGCCATCCTTCGGAGGTGGCAGGCAGCGGGGCCTTTTCGTCAGTGCTGAAGACGGGCTCCCGCGGAACAGGGAAGGCGAACTGGGATGTGGGCCGCTTGCCGCCGAGGGTGAATTCCGGCTCCGGCGGCGGCGTGCCCGGGCCGGACAGCTTCACCGCTGTGCCGCGCCCGGCCTTTGGTGTGAGAACAGAGAATAGCCGGATGCCTTCGATCTTCTCCGCCTCCGGCCTGACAAATGACACCGGCTCGGAACGGGCGACTTCTCCTGACAGCCGCTGGAGATGCCCGAGGAAGAGATGATCCAGCCGCGACAATTCCGCCTGCAGCTCGGCCGCGGATTCCCGCAGCAGCGCCCGGTCTGCGGGAATGCGCCGCTCCACGGTCCGCCGCGCCATCCACACACCACCCGCCAGCATCATGGCCGCCGCTGCGAGCAGAAGCGCGAGCGTTAGGCCAGGACGCGGGCCGCGGAGGGAATGGTCGGGAGCGGGCAAGGACAGTTGATGGTTGATGGTTGATGGTTGATGGTTGATAGCCGGAGCGTATGGAGAGGATATGAAGAACCAAGGGATCGTAAGCTGGGGTTTCCGCCCATCAACTCTCAACCATCAACCTCCAACTTTTCCGCTCACTGCGGCCGCGTCACCGTGACAAACAGAAGCCACACGCGGTCGCTCTTGTTGCCGCCCGGCACACCGGTGTTGGTCGGCGGGCTCAGCGTGCTCACCAGCGCGGGCTGACCGACCCATGCGTGAACCTGGGTGCTGGATTTCTGGGTCTCGAAAACCGGGTTCCGGACTTCACCGTTGAGCCCCACGGGTATTTGGGCCACAACGTGGACCAGTACTGGTGCGAGATTCAAATCCGCGGACTTGCGATCCTCTGAGAAGGTGAGTTCGGCTTCCACGGTCCACCCGAGATGGCGAAAGGTGAAGGCCGTGGGCGTCGTGGAGGTGCTGGGCCAGGGAGAAAAGATCCGGCCGTTGCCGGCGTCCTTCGGCGGCGCGTCCGCAGGGACTGCGAGACTGATGTTCTGCGGGATTTGCCCGGGATCAAACTCAGTGGGGTAAGCATACTCGTTGATGCCTTCGACTTTGGAGCGCTGACCGCCTCGAACGCGCAGAGTGCAGGTGCGTTCCAGCATCACGCCGCTGTCTTTCTTTTCCAGCTCCCCGTCGAGCCACTGGTAGAGACCGGCCTCAATGGGATTCGCGATGAGTGCCTTTCGTGCCGCGAGCGGCGGCAGGGAAATGACTTCGAACTGGAGAAGGCCTTCGGCCACACCCGTGTTTTCGGACCCGTCACCGGGCGTTGTTTGCTTAAACATCTTCTCAACAAGGTCAATCTGTGCCTGCGTATTCCTGACAGTGAGCCTGCCGGAGTTTCGGTCGAATTTGGCGAAGGAACCCTCCGCGGAAAAGTCAATGCCCCAGACGCGTCCAAGCATGGCTTGTGTCGTATCCCGGGAAGGATTGGCGGGGTCGGAGTAGAATGGACTGCCCGCGGTGGAAAGTTCCGGCGGCACCTTGAAATCCCAGGTAATCAGCGACGTGCCGGTTGCGGCCGGATTGGCTGGAGCCTGTGCATGGACTGAAAAGATCGCTAACTGGTTCATGCCCAGCATTACAGCGGCAAAGAGTGATTTCGTTTTCATGGTGAATGGAAAAGTTGAGCGATCAGCGGGCGGGATTGACGGTGACGAAGAGGAGCCACGTCCGGTTGGCCTCATTGGCTCCGGGCGCGCCGGTGGCGACAGGCGGACTGATGCTGCCAATCAGCGTGGGCCGGCTTAGTTTCGTCAGGATTTGGGTGGTTAGCTTGTTGGTCTCGAACAGTGGCTGCGTGATCTCACCGTTGGCGTTCTGGGGCAGCATGCCGATGAGTTTGATGTGCTCAGGGGCAACGTTGAGGTCCACTGTTTCGCCGTCCTCGCCGATGGTCATTTCGACTTCCATAGTCCAGCCGGTGTTTTTGTAAGTAAAACTGGAAGGGGTAACGGTGGTGTAGGGCCACGGGGCCGGGACGTGCGTGGCGGGCAGGGAACCAGGGGCGATCGCGGGAGCGGCGGGAGCTTCGGCGCCGGCGGTTCCTGGATCACCTTGAGCGCCGGGGGAAGGCTCGGGTTGGGGTGCCGGTTTGGGCGGTGTGGGAGTCGGATCGGGCGTGGGAGGGGGAGTCGGATTGACGGTCGTGCTGTTGTAGCTCGTGCTCATATTCAGCGGTGCGCCAATGCCGATGGATTGCGGGATCTGCGGCGGATCGAACTCGGTAGGGTAGGGATACTCATCAATTTCCTCCAGCTTCGAGCGCTGGCCGCCGCGCACTTTCAGCAGGCAGAGGCGTTCGAGTTTTACTTCGCTCTGCGGATTCTCCAGTTCCTTGCCCAGCCATTCGTAGAGCGCCGGCTGCTGTGGAAGCTGGCGCATCATCTTGCGGGCAAGTGTGTGAGGGAGAGAGAAATACTCGGCGCGGATGAGTCCCTGAGCGACGAGGCGCGGGGCCTCGGCGGGTGCAGGGGCCGGAGCCGCCGCCGCGGGAGTGTCGCCTTTGACGAAAGGATCGCCGGCACCGGGTTGTTGCGCGGTGAGCATGGAAGCAGTGCTGGCAAAGACGGCGGCAAGCAGGATGGGGAGGGGTTTCATGGCAGTGGGTTTGGTTTGGTGAATTCATCCGCGAGGATCGAGAATGACGACGGCATCCTGGCACAAGTCAGGGAGGTTGCGTCAAAGGAGCGTCATGACTCTGTAAAAGTTCTGTCAAAACGAGACGCGGTGGCCCTGGAATCGGATTGCCACGGAAGCGGGAATGCGGCATACCGTAAGGCACCTTATGGCCTCCCCTGAATCGCTGCCCGCCGACGCCCGCGTCATGCACACCACGTGCTGGACGGTGGTGCTGGAGGCGTCGCGCCCTGGCGGGGAATCGGCCGGCGCGCTGGAGCAGTTGTGCCGGCTTTATTGGCCTGCGGTGTTTGGTTATCTGATCCGCAGCGGCATGAATCGCGAAGCGGCCCAGGATGAAACGCAGGACTTTTTTGCCGACCTGCTGCGGCGTGAAGGGCTCGCCGGGGTGAGCCCGGAAAAGGGACGCTTCCGGTCGTTCCTGCTCGCTTGCTTAAAGAATCATCTCTCGAATGCACGCCGTCACGAGGCGAGGCTCAAACGCGGCGGCGGTCAGTTGCCGGTGCCGCTGGATAAAGCGCTGGCCAGCGGCATCGCGCGCGAGGCCGTCTCGGCACCTGAGCCTGAAGCGGCCTACGACCGGCAGTGGGCCGAGGCGGTGATGCAGCAGACGCACGCGCGCCTTGGTGCGGAGTACGCGGCTGCCGGAAGGCCGGAGCGCTTTGCCGTACTGCGCGAATATCTCATGTGGGACGGCGGCGAAAACACCGGGCGGGAACTTGCTGCCAGGCTGGGTGAGTCCGAAAACACCGTTAGATCCGCCATTTACCGGATGCGCCGCCGTTTCGCCCGGCTCATGCGCGAGCAGATTGCCGCCACGCTCGCGCCTGGTGAGGATGTGGAGGAGGAAGTCCGCTATCTTGCCAGGGTGCTGGCGTGAGGCGGCTTACAAATCCTCGACTCCCAGGGCACGCAGTTTTTCCGCCAGACGGTCGGCGCGGGTGCGCTCCGCATTTGCCCGGCGCGTCAGTTGCTCGAAGGACTCGAAGCATCCGCCATCCGGACGGGTGCAGACGAGGTTTCCCTCCCCGTCCACCTGGAACGTCACGCCGGTCAGAGGACTCTTCCATCCGGAGATGTCAGGGATAGGTTCAAACTGCCCGCCGACGCGCACGTATCCGGAAAAAGCTCCATTGTCAGGATCATAAATATAAAACTCGTTCACGCCGTATTGCTGGTAGAAAACCCACTTTTTCGTCATCTCGACGAGGGTGTTGCCCGGGGAGAGCACTTCCATCACGAGTTGAGGCGCTGCGTTATCCTCCTTCCACTGCATGTAGGATCCGCGATGGCCTTTCGGGCGTCCGATGGCGATGAGGACGTCAGGTGCGGCGCGGATCTTTGGATTTCCCTCTACGGGGTACCAGAGCAAATCACCGGCGACGAAAACATTCGGATCGTCCTGGAAGAGCGCGTCGAATCCCGACTTGAGAGTGACGATCCAGTCGAACTGTTTGGTGTTGTCGGCCATGGGCATTCCGTCGCTGTCAGGATAGACTGCGGCCTGGGCCGGCACTGCGTCGGGCAGAGGCTTTTCGAGTAGGGCAGCGGACATGGCTGGCACAGTCGCTTCCGGCTCCTGTTTGTCAATTCTTCCGGCACTGGAAATCTTCCCGTTCACCGTCACACTACCCGCCATGCCATTCTGCCCTTCCTGTCAGGCTCCGCTGCCGTCTTCCGGCATTTGTGGGAGATGTGTGCTCACGCGGCTCGATGAAATGGAGCGCGAGCCGGTGCGAAAGCTCGGCGAATACGACCTGCTGGAGGAACTTGACCACGGCGGCATGGGCGTGGTGTGGCGCGTGCGGCACCGTGAGCTGGGGCGCACGATGGCGCTGAAGATGATCCGCGGAGGGGAGGCGGCGGGGGAGTCGGAGGTGATGCGTTTCCGCACCGAGGCCGAGGCGGTGGCGCGGCTGGAACATCCGGGTGTCGTGCCGGTCTATGAACTCGGCGAAGTGGACGGTCTGCCGTTTTTCACCATGCCGCTGATGGAGGGCGGCTCGCTGGCCTCGCGGCTGGAAAAGGGAAAGCCGCTGCCCAACCGTGAGGCCGCGGAAATCCTCGTGAAGGTGGCGCGCGCCGTGGCCCACGCGCACAGCCGCGGCGTGCTGCACCGCGATTTGAAGCCGGCCAATATCCTTTTCGATGCCGCGGGTGCGCCGCATGTGGCGGACTTCGGACTGGCGCGGCTCATGGGAAGCGACAGCGGCCTGACAAAAACGGGCGCGGTGCTCGGCACGCCGGCGTATGCCGCGCCGGAGCAGGTGCGCGGTGATCCGCCGACCACGGCCGGCGATATCTACAGCCTCGGCGCAATCCTCTATCATTTGCTCTGCGGGCGTCCGGCATGGATCGGCCGTGATGCCCTGGATGTGCTGCGCCAGTCGTCGCTCAGTGAGCCGCCCGCACCGAAGTCACTCAATCCCTCCGCCGACCGCGACCTTCAGATCATCACCCTGCGATGCCTTGAGCGCGAGCCGTCGCGCCGCTATGCCACAGCCGACGCGCTGGCGGATGATCTGGATCGCTGGCTGCGCGGCGAGCCGATTCACGCGCGCCCGTCCTCACAAATCGAGCGGTTGTGGAAGTGGGTGCGGCGGCGTCCGGCAACGGCAGCGCTGATCGCGATGGGGCTGGCGAGCCTCGCGGCGGTGATTATGCAGCGCATCGTGAGCGAGCGTCAGGTGCGGGCAGAAAGCGAAGCGGCCCGGCGTGCGGAGGCCGAGACGCGCCAGACCGCGGCGCAACTGCGGCTCAACCTCTATGCGTCGGACATGGCGCTGGCCTTCGGTGCGAGGCAGGAGGGAAACTATACCCTGGCGCGCCGCATTCTGGCAAATCAATCTCCGCCGCCCGGCGCGGAGGATCTGCGCGGCTGGGAGTGGCGCTGGCTGCAGCGCGGGACCGCGGGCGGTGAGGCGCTCGTTCTGGGCGGACACACGAGGCCGGTGTATGCCGTCACGTTTTCTCCTGACAATTCTCTGCTCGCCTCCGCCGGTGCTGATGGCATTATCCGGCTGTGGAAGATGCCGGAAGGCGAACCCGCGGGCGAGATTCCGCGGCCTGACAACCGCAACACCGACGACGCGAAGCACGTCCTGGACCAACTCGCCCTCGCGCCGAAGCTCCTCAGGTTTCCCGAGATCTATCAGGCCTCGCTGCGCGACCCGGTGGAGTTCAATCTCATCGGTGCCAACGCCACTCCCGGCGCGCTGCGTACGGTCAACACACTGTCATTCTCGCCGGATGGCAGCCTCCTCGCCGCGGGGACGGAGCGGAATGCCAAAGTGTGGCGCGTCAGCGACGGGCGCATGGAGCACGTCATCCCCTTTGAGCATAGCATGGCCACGTTTCATCCGCGCGAAGGACGGCTCTTCCTAACGTCCGGCTACAACCGCACCTACGCCACCGGTGAAGGAAAGATCACTGTTTGGAAGCTGCCGGAGCTGGAGCGGGAGCAGCAGGATTTTGGCATGTCCAGTGTGCCCCTGACGTTTATTCGTGGAGGGGACAGCTATGTCGGAGGGCACCGCGAAGACAGTGTGTGGGAGCGTTCCCCGGCGGACGGGAGGATCATCCTCACTTCTGCTGCCAGCCGCGGACACCGCCTGCTGGCGGCCACCACTGCGGAGGACGGCACGTTCGGCGCGACGTCGGACACGCGGGGACCTGAGGTCCACGCGGGACGAACGGGTGATCCGCAAATGGCGACACTGTCCTGCGGGAGGGCCATGGTCTCATCGCTGGCTATTTCCCCTGACGGCCAGATGCTCGCCGCCGGCTGCAATGATCACGCCATCCGTCTCTGGGGCCGGGACCTGCGGGAACGTCCCGCGCTGCGGGGACATGGGGGCGCCGTGCAGTGTGTCGCCTTCAGTCCCGATGGACACTGGCTGGCTTCTGCCGGCGATGATTACACGACGCGAGTCTGGAGCACGGTACCGGCAACCGTCAGCGAACGCTGGCACGACGTTACCGGGCGGATGCTTGTCCACGCCAACGGAATGCTCCTCGGCCACGTGAACGATGGTGTGCAGCTTTGGGATGGTTCACGGCATGTCGTCCTGCTGCCGGTGGAGAAAATCCCCGGCGGGCCGGGCGTCTTCCGGTCGGCGTGGCCGCTGGGGTTTTCGTCTGACGGAAAACGCGCCGCAGTGCTGCGTTTCCGGTCGGAAGAAGGCACCGTGCAGAATGGGGACGGAGCGCTGGACTGGTTCAACACCGGTGACGGCACGCTGCATTCCAGTGTGCCGCTCGCGGGTCAGATTTTCTTTCGCGGCGCGGTGCTGTCACCGGACGGCCGCCAACTCGTCAGGCAGGGAGGGCGGATGCCGTTCCTTAAGGGCAGTTCGCTCGTCCTGCTCAATGCGGAGACCGCCGGCGCGCTGAGGACGGGGCGGATGGACCTCACCAATATCAATATCGGCGCATTCACTCCGGACGGCCGGCATTTTGTCATCGGCTGCGAAAACCAGCGGCTCCAGATCTTCGATACGGCGACCCTTGCGCTGCTTTGGCAGGTGGAGGGCGCGGTGGATCGCAGCGTCCTGTTCACTGCCGACGGCACTGCGCTCGTTGCCGCCATGAGCGGGCAGATTCACCTTTACGAGACTCTAACAGGCCGTGAGCGGGCTGTATTGTCAGGCCACACGTCCGCCGTGCAGCACCTCGCCCTCCATCCCGGCGGGCGCACTCTCATCAGCGCCTCCGCCGACCGTACGGTGCGCGCATGGCATTTGCCCACTGCCCGCGAACTGGGGATCATTTATGCCAGCACGGAGTCCGCTGTCGCCAGCCTGACCTTCTCCGCGGACGGTGAGACTTTAATCGCCGGGCGGGAGAATGCGCCTGCGCTGGTGTGGTGAAACCTTCGGGAAGCGAGGCCCCTCCCGCTTCTCAAGGCTGGACATCGGACATTCCACTCGGCTATGCTGTCTCAATGCGCCCTCCCCCCTCATGTTCGCGCTGTGCCATCGTGTCTGCGATGGCCGGCCTGCTTTTGCTCACCGTTCCGGCATTCGCCGATCCTGTCATCTCTGAATTCCTCGCGGACAATGTCGCGGGCCTCGCGGATGAAGATGGCGCGCATTCCGACTGGGTCGAGTTGCACAATCCCGATGCCGCAGCTCTGAACCTCGATGGCTGGTTTCTCACGGACAATGCCGGTTCGCCGCTGAAGTGGCGCATTCCTGCCGTGACGGTGCCTCCTGGCGGGTTTCTGCTGGTGTGGGCATCCGGCAAAGACCGGCGCGTGCCTGGCTCACCGCTGCATACAAACTTCTCGCTGCGCGCGGCGGGGGAATATCTGGCGCTGGTGCGTCCGGACGGAACGACGGTGCAGCAGGAGTTCGCGCCGGAATTTCCCTCTCAGGATCCCGACCGCAGTTTTGGCGTGAACTTCAGCGGCACACCGCTGCTCAGCGAAGGGGCAACGATGAAATATCGCGTGCCGGCGAACGGCACCGAAGGCACGGCATGGACTCAGAGCGGCTATTCCGATGCCGTGTGGACCGCCGGCCAGACGGGCGCAGGCTACGGCATTCTGGTGAATGGCATCACGGTGCGCGAGGTGCGCAAGGGCGTCGCGCCCCTGACTAATTTGGCGGAGACGGACGCATTGCTGGCCCTGCCCGCTGGCAGCGCAGGCATTCAGAGTGAGCGCACGGTGGTCTCGCCGGTGGTGAATTTCTATCACGATGGCGGCGAGGGGCACTACACTTCCAATCTCGTTTTCCCTAACGGCGGCGGCGACTACTTTGCCGTGAAGGCGACCGGTTCCATCCAGGTGACAGCGGCGCAGGCGGGGCCATGGTCGTTTGGTCTGAACTCGGACGACGGCGGGCGCATTCGCATCAACGGCGTGAATGTGATGGTGGATGATACGAACCACGGGGCGTCGGATCACATAGCCACGACCACACTCGCAGCGGGACTGCATTCATTTGAGGTCGTGTTCTGGGAGCAGGGCGGCGGTGCACACCTGGAGTTCTTTGCCGCACCGGGTGCGACGACGACGTGGTCGGCGGCGTTCAAGCTGGTGGGCGATACGGCGAACGGCGGGCTGCCGGCGTTCACCTATCCGTCAGGTGCGGCGTCGGGCGGATTCGTGCGCACCGACCTCCAGCCGGCCATGCACGGCATCAATCCCGCGGCGTATTTGCGCGTGCCGTTCAGCGTGGCCAATCCGTCGGTGTTTGGTTCGCTGCAGCTTTCCCTGCGCTACAACGACGGCTTCGTCGCCTTTCTGAACGGCATGGAAGTGGCGCGCCGCAATGCGCCGGCGGCCGCATCATGGAACAGCACGGCCACCGCGTCGCGCACCACGGAGCAGTCGCTCGCGCCGGAGGCGGTCAACATCACGGCGAACCTGCCGCAACTCAGCGCGGGGACGAATGTGCTGGCCATTCACGGACTGAATGCCGGCACGTCGGACGGGAGCTTTCTCCTGTCTCCGGAGATTACGGCGAGCGCAGCGCCCGGTGCCGGACCGCCGGTGTATTTCAATGCACCCACGCCGGGCGCCATCAATGGTCAGGCTTCCAGTCTCGGCAAAGTGGAGGACACGTCCTTCAGCGTGGACCGCGGTTTCTACACCGCGCCGATCCAGGTGGAAATCACCACGGCCACACCCGGCGCGGAAATTCGCTATACCACCAACGGCACACCGCCCACGGCCGCCACCGGTACCGCCTATTCCGCGCCGCTCACCATCAGTACCACCACCATGCTGCGCGCCGCCGCCTTCAAGGCCGGCTGGGACGCGACGAATGTGGACACGCATACTTACATTTTCCTCGATGACGTGATCCGGCAGTCGCCCACAGGCACAGCGCCCGCGGGCTGGCCCGCGGCGGCGGTGTACGGGCAGGTCTATGATTACGGCATGGACCCGGCCGTCGTGGATTCGGCGAACACGGCCATCGGCGGCGTAACGCAGACGAAGAGTGCGCTCATGGCCATTCCTTCTTTCAGCATCGTC
>JANNVM010001247.1:0-3528 GCA_031414455.1 Verrucomicrobiota bacterium | reverse complement strand
GCCACGAGGGTGTTTCCCTGAATCGAGAAGAGAGCGGAACTCGCGGACGTCACGTTGCCAAAGATGAAGTCAGAGGCGTTCACATCAGCATGGGTGGCATCGGTCCAGTCGAGAAGTGTGACCGTGTTGCCGGGGACGAAGCCAGGGCCGAACGTGAAATTGAACGTGGTGCCGCCAATGCTGCTGCCGTCGAAGGTGCCGCCGGAGATCCGTGCGAGATCGGATAGGGAGCCGAGTTCGAAGTTGAAGATGACGCCGTCCTCGAGCGTGAGCCCCGCCGTAAACGTCAGGGTGCCGGGGCTGTTGCCAGGGGAAACACGGGCGCCGTTTTGCAGCGTCACACCGCCATTGAATGTGCCGCCGCCTTCGATAGTGCCTGCTCCGGCCATCACACCTGTTTCGCTGCCGTTGTTCACCAGAGTCTGCGCGGCACCGAGCACAAAGGTGCTGCTGGTGCCGGAGACATCGAAGGTGGCCCCGCTGTTTATCACGATCCTGGAACTGCTCGCGATGGAGCCAGCGCCCGCCAGCGCCAGAGTGCCGCCGGCGACCGTAGTGATACCCGTGTAGGTGTTGACACCGGTGAAGGTCACCGTGCCGGTGCCGGGAGCGATAGTGAGGGTGGAGTTGAAGGCCGCCGTGTTGAGTGCGGCGTCTTTCCATGAGGTCGTGAGCGAGCCGCCGCCGTTGATCGTGACAGCACTGAAGTTCTTCATCACGCCGGCGATGGTCTGACCGGTGGTGGTATTGATGTGCAGCCGGTTGGTCGAAAGGGCCGATGGCGTGATGTCGCCCTGCACCGTGGAGTCATCCAGGAGATACATGTTATAGGTCTCGCCGGCTTTGGCGAGGCCGTTGACGATCGTGGCGTGCGCCCATGACTGCGTGTTTCCCGCGTAGGCTGTGTTGTCATAGTCCGCGATGCTGCGGCCGAACCGGTCGCGATAGGCTTCGGATTTGCCGAGGGCGATGCCATTGGCTACTGCGGCGAAAAACGAGAGCGGGGCTTTGACGAGGTTCGCGTCGGGCTGGCCGGAGCCAAGAGCGGTGCCGGACTTGGTATCGTCCCAGACGACCCGGTCACGCTGGAAATCGGCCCAGTAGAATTCCACGAAATTCGTGTCCACGCCCGGTGTGGCGGGATTCGTTTTTTTGAATCCAACGATTTTCGCGCCCGCGCTGGTGGCGGCGGACTTGACGATGCCGTCGGCGAGGCCCCACGCGAGGCTGCGATAATTGTCGAGCGTCATGCCTGCTTTGCCGGGCGCCACTGGCATTGCCAAAGTACTGGGGAGAATCGGCTGGGTGGCGGCACCATAACCAGGATCGCCCGGCTGAGCGAGCGGACTGCCGTTGGGACCGAAGAGGAACGCCCGGTTCTCGCTCTGGCGGGCGAGCCAGAAGGCATCGTCCGGAGCGGCGGGGGCTGCCGGGTTGTAGAAATTGGCGACGACATGGCCGACGACAACGTGTTCCATTCCTGGCAGAACTGTCCGCGGCGCGGCCGGGTTGGAGGCGAGATAGCCGGCCGTCGTATGGTGGCCATCGGTGGTATAGGCTTTGCCGTCCGGACCAATGACGATGGGCAGATCCTTGGAGGTCCAAAAGCCCACGAGATCCGCACTGGTGCTGCTTTGGCCGGAGTAATCGTAGGTCGTGATGCCCGCCGCAGTGGTGATATTTGCCGGTGCCAGAGAGGACCACGCGAGCGTGGTGGAGAAGATTGCTTTGTAATCCACCTCGCGATAGCCCAGAGAGCGCTGCATGGCGCGGACTTCATCAACCGCCGGATTGTTGTCGGCATTCAGAAAGATGGCCGTGCCTGCCGTGAGACCGCTGGAGAACGGAACATAGGTGTTGGCGTTGACTTTGATATTGAGCTCATCGGCACCGGCCATGGAGCCGGACAGAATGACGATGGTGCCGAGAATCGTTGTGGTGAGGTATGGCAGGGTGATGTGTTTCATGATGGGAGTTAGAGTAAAGAGACGCGGGCGGGCCGCAGTGGAGTCAGGGCGATATCTGGTGAAATTCTGGAGACCGATTCGGGGTCGCATGACGCTAAGCCGGAACTGTCAGGGCTGCGCGCGCTGCATCGTCACTATCCACAAGCGCTTTTTCGTCAGGAATGGTGTCACTCTGCCGGAAAATAGTTTTCACCGCGCGATCCCTCAATTCAGGGACGCTCCTGCACGCGGAAGAAGCGCCGCTTCGCCGTGGCTGGCACCGGTTCGGTGAACCCCCAAGTGGTCTCCGGGCCGGTTGCGGTGCGCGGCGACCCGGGGATGGGCAGCCACGGCTGGGCCATAGTGGTACTGGATTCGATGTCGTAGATGCGTCCGGTGACAGTCGGCCACGAAAAGGTTAGAGTCAGGCTCGGGCCGGGCCCCCGGTTGACCCGCTTCCATTCGATGAACGTGCCGCCACTGGCGAGAATGGCCCCGCCTTCACCGGAGACCAGCAATTGACGGCCATCCCATGCCGCGGCGTAGAGTTCGTGCGTGGTGTTGGTCCGACGCGAAGTCCAGTTTACAGCATCCGGCGAGGTCAGTACCGCGCCGTCGTAGCCCGTCGCCACATAGAGAGGGCCGGCTTTGATGACACTGTAGAGCACCTGGGTACCGGGAACGGCGCGGGTCGTCCAGGTCACGCCGTCGGGAGATGTGAGGATGACGGGCCCCGCGGAATAGTTTCCGCCCGCGGCCACGAGGCCGCCTGCATCCGTCATGACGCACCGCAGATCCCTGGAGGTGCCGCTTCCACGCTCCGTCCATGTTCCCGCGGTGCCGGCCAGCGACGTGAAAATGCGCCCGTCATTCCCGACGGCGACAAACTGACTGCCCGTCCATGACACGCCGCGCAGAAACGAAGTGCCGAGCGTCTGATTGCTCCATGTGACACCGCCATCATCGGAGAGATGCACCCAGCCCTCCGCGTTACCACCATCTTCATCCTCAACTCCACCGGCCACGATGAGACGGCTGCCGTTCCATGCCACGGCACGGTTTTCCCAGCCGACCACGTGCGTCTGCCAGGTAATGGCATCCGCTGAAGTCAAAACGGCTTCCCGCGCTGCGGCCACCCACCGCGTACCGGCGCGGATGATGCTGTAGATTTGGCGGCGCGACTGGACCGCGGCGTTATCAAATGAGCGGTCGGTCCACGTCACACCATCGATGGAGGTGAACAGGGAAAACGTGCGCGCATCGGGCAGGCCAGCCGGGGCGTAATCCTCGCGGCCGCCGGCGACCCACAAGCCGCCATGCCATGCGATCGCTCGCAGCCGCGAAATGGTGCCGGACGATGCCGGCGTCCATGCCAGGCCATCCGCAGAGGACGTTAGGCTCCCCTCGGTGCCCACTGACACCCAGCGCTCGGCGAAGCGCGTCAGGGCCTTGCAATTTCCGGCGACACCGGACGGCACCGCATCCCATGTCGTACCGCTGTCCGCCGAGCGAAGCATGACTCCCTGAGTGGTGCCCTGAAGCAACAGGCTGCCGGTGCCGGTTGCCGCACCAGTATAGTAAA
>JANNVM010001246.1:0-6084 GCA_031414455.1 Verrucomicrobiota bacterium | reverse complement strand
GACTTTCCCGCTGCCGACCCTGAGCGCCGGGACCAGATGCTCACGCCAAGGGTGGAGACACTACCGCTCCCGGGCAAGGTGAACGGTCCGGATCTCTCGGGTGCGCTGAACACCATGAAGGCGATGGCGAATGCATTCATCGCCGGTCGGACCGAAGCGCAGACGGAGCGGCTCCTGAGCGAGGCCCTAACGGCCGCAAGAGTATCCGCCGCAGAGAATCCATCGCAGTTGGAAGCACGCGTGCAGGACATGGCTGAACTGCGCTACCGGCAGAAGCAATACGCCGCCGCGGAGGCACTTTACCGGGAACGGATCGAAAGCCGCCGCCGCCGGGACGGCGGTGAGGTCAGTGACGTCGTGCTCGGCACGCGAGCCAGCCTCGGCCGCTTGTTATCCGAATGGGCATGGGCAGAGCGCGCCACCGCCGGTGCCGCTGCCCACGAGCGGGCCCGCGAAGGAGAGAAGCTCCTGCGCGAAACCCTCGCCGCCCGTGAGGAGAATGCAGAGTACCCACTATGGAGAATGGCCGATCTGCAAAGCCGGCTCGGCGGCGCACTCTGCGTCACGGCCTTCACCGACCCAACCCTGACCGCGGCCACGCGCGAGCCAAAGCTGCTCGAAGTTGAGACGCTCCTGCAGGAGGCCCACAAAGGCATGACGCAGGATGAAAAGGTCGAACAGAAGTACTTGCGCGACGGAATCGAGCGCTTCATCCGCCTCTACGAGGCGTGGGAAAAGCCCGTGAAACTTGCGGAATGGAAGCGAAAGCTGGAAGTGTTTGATAAAGCTGTATTGGAGATGAAATCCCCAGTGCCTGCGACGGGAGAAGCCAAATAAAGGCTGTGTCGGGTTGCCGCGGAGGGACCGAAGCTGCGCCCGGGTATGGGCGCTCGTGCCGCCAGGACCGTCGGATCCGCGGGCGATGCAGATTACTGAATCTTTGATGATACGATCTTCGCCGGAAATTCGCTTGTAGGGGAAACGAGGCCGCACGGGCGGCAGCCGAAACTTCACCCACTCCATCTCATACCTATGAAACACCGCCCCCTCAGCCTCGGCATCTATGGAAGCCTGCCCGGAATCGACGATGGCCGGCCGTTTGCAGGCCGCACCACTGACGGCCCCGTCCTCTTCGGCGAGTCCGGCGGCATCCTCGGGGCGTGAACCTGCAATAACTTCACGCCATGAGACGACTGCTTCTCCTCCTGCTCCTCGCCACGGGCCTGCGCGCGCAAGTGCCCTCGCTCCAGGACTTCGGCTATGAGTCCATCCGGCAGATCGGACGCCCCGTGCGCGGCACGGTGCCGCTGCTGGTGCTCACCGTGCAGCTCACCGGCTATCCCGCACTGGCGCACAGCCCCGCCTACTGGGATAAGTTGATCTATCCTCTCAGCAATCCTGACGGCTCGGTTTCGGTCAATGGCTACTACAACGAGAACTCGCTGGGTGCGTTCCGCTTCACGCGCGCGCTCGTCACCTCGCCGCCCGCGCTGGAGCTCAATGCGGACGAGACTTCACAGATCACAACCCCTGGCTACGATTCCCCTGGGGGGCGCCTGGCGATGTTCAGTCTCATCACGAGCAGGACCGGCCTCAACTGGTCGCAGTGGGACACGAACAACGACGGCCAAGTCACTCAGGGGGAGCTTTGCATCCTGATTCTGACCAACTTCGTGCATCCCACTCCCGCTATTGGAAACCGTGATGGCCACGCCCGTCCGCTGACCTACACCGTTCTTGGAGGGCCGTTCATCTTCACCACGCTGAACCTCATGGTGACGCTGGTGGCCAACCGCGCGAGTTTCATGACGATCGTGCATGAACTCACGCACTGCCTCGGTGTCTCGCCCGATCTTTATGCCGACGGCAATCAGAACTCTTATCTCACACTCATGGGCGCCACCATCTTCCCGCCCGTGGACGACCGCCGCACTTTTCACCTCGATCCCTGGTATAAGCTGCGCCTCGGCTGGCTGCGTCCCCGCATTTTCAATCTGGACGCCGGCGGCCTCGTCACGCTGCGCTGTCCTCAGTCTCCGTTCGTGCAGACAGAGGCGGAAGGCCCCGTCATTCTTTACTCGGCATCCCGCGGCAGCAGCGAATACTTTATGCTCGAATGGCGCAATGCCTCGCCCCTGGCGGGCGGGAAATACGACGCAGCCGTGGAGTACGACGCAGCCGTGGAGCTCGCCAATCAGACGGGCAGAGGCCTTGGGGTGTGGCATGTGAAACAGAATGCCAACCACGATCCGGTGCTCCTGCTCGGCGGCCGGCTGTGGTCTGCCTATCACATGAGCACTCCGGTCCCCGCGCTGGGGCCGGCCAACATGCCCAACCCCGCAGCCTTCTTCAATCGCGGCAGCTTCAACCTCGGCGGCTGGGTGCTGTGGGACACAACCACGCCTCCGCTCGAATGGGACGACCTGACCTCCACCGCAGTACACATCCAGCCCGGAGCCATCCTCGAAGGCGGCAACGCCATCCGCGTGGAGTGGCTAAGCAGTGCCGAGAAGTGGGCCGACTTCTCTTCCAGCCAGCCGGCACCCAACGGCACGTTTGCCAATCCCTGGCAAACCATCGCCACCGCTGTGGCCGGCACCCCGCGCGGCGGCACGCTGAACTTGAAGAGCAGCAACACCCCCGCCGGCATCGTGATTGATAAACGCATGCTGCTGCGCGCGAACCACAACGGCCCCGCGATTATCGGCCAGTAAATTTCCGCCATAAAACCGCTCCTTCCCCTGCTTCTCACGCTCGTCGGCGCCCGCGCCACGCCCGATATGAAAACCATTGAGATACGCGACACTGTAAGCATCCGGGAGAAGTTAGAAGGGAACTTGCGCGCAGCCTCCCGCTGCGGGAATACGGCCGCTGCTGCGCCGCCGGAATACCTCATCTCAAAATTCTTTCGTGCGGATGATACGAATTCCGCCGGATTTTCGCAGGTAGAGATAACAGGCCGCGCGGGCGGCAGCCAAAACTTCACCAACGCCATCCCATACCCATGAAACACCGCACCACCAGTCTGGCCCTCGCGGCCCTCATCTTCAGCAGCACGCTGCACGCCGCACCACCCCTCATCAACTACCAGGGCCGCATCGTCGTCGGCACCACGAACTTCGAAGGCACCGGCCAGTTTAAGTTTGCTCTGGTTGATGGCGGCGTGAATCAGAACGTCACGGCCACCGCCACCGCGCTGGTGGGGGCGATCGGCAGTCCTATCTTCTTCATCAGCGTCTCGAATGGCGGCTCGGGCTACGTGACCGCACCAGCGGTTACGATCACCGACTCGACCGGCACCGGTGCCACAGCGGTGGCGGCGCTCACGAATGGCGTCGTCACCAGCATTCAGGCCACCAATGGCGGAAGCGGCTACTCCTTCCAGCCCACCGTCACCATCGCACCCCCACCGCCGAACATCTTCACCACTGCCTTCTGGAATAACGCCGGGACGGTGGTTGGGATTGCGCCCGCGACCGAACCCGCCACGGCGGTCTCTCTCCCGGTCACCAAGGGCCTTTACTCTGCACTCCTCGGCGATACGAATTTGGCCGGTATGGCCGCCATCCCCACGGGTGTCTTTGTCCGGCCGGACCTGCGCCTGCGGGTGTGGTTTGACGATGGAGTCAATGGGTCCCAACTCCTGTCGCCTGACCAGCGCCTCGCGCCCGCTGCCTATCTGGCCGACGGGTCAGTCACCGCGGCGACGATCTCGGAACAGGCGATCACCACGGCGAAGATCGCCGCCGCCGCGATCACCTCATCGAAGGTCGCGACCGGCGCCATCACCGCCGACGCCATCGCCGCTGCGGCCATCAATATCAGCCACTTTCCGGGTTCTCGCAGCCCAGGACAGGTGCTCGGCTATAACGGCACGGACATCGAATGGATCACGCCCGACACTGGCGGCACCAACGGCGGTCCGCTCGAAATCGCAGCGGAGTGGGTGCCCAACGAAATTGCGAACATTCACCTGACCGGTGGCAGGCCGACGATCAAGTGGAGCACACCTACCGGTTTATTCGGGACTGGGACACGGAGTTGGATCGCGCATGTCGGCACTTCGCGCGGGCTTGAGTTCTGGACGCGTTCACAATCCCTGGGCTCTCCTCCTACTGCATGGCTGAAGCAGATGTCCGTTACCACCGACGGGGACATCAGCTACGCCGGTAAACTGGAAAAACTCGATACCGCCGAGCAGTTCGCTGCCACGGTGCGAGCCGCGGATTTTTACCTCGGACACTCGACCCGCCGGGGAACGCCGGGCAGGGCGCTAGTGGATGATAAGGATCCTAATAATCCAGCCGGCCCCAGAATCCTCGCCGTCAATTATGGTAACGATTGGGACGAAACGCACATCGGAGGGTTGGTAACCCAGGTCAAAGCACTGCGTATCACGGGCGGTGCCGATCTCGCGGAGCCGTTCCAGATGAAAGAGGAAGAGTTGGAGAAAGGCTCCGTCGTCGTGATTGATGATGAGCATCCGGGACGGCTAAAGCGCAGCACGGGAGCCTACGACACGCGCGTGGCCGGTATCATCAGTGGCGCCAACGGCGTCAATCCCGGCATCGCCCTGCATCAGGAAGGCGTGATCGAAGGCGGGCAGAACGTCGCTCTGAGTGGCCGTGTCTATGTCCAGGCCGAGGCCACAGACGCTCCGATCAAACCCGGCGACTTGCTCACCACCTCCGATACTCCCGGGCACGCGATGAAAGTCACCGATCACACCAAATCCCAGGGCGCTATCCTTGGCAAAGCCATGAGTTCCCTCAGCGAAGGCACCGGCATGGTTCTCGTGTTAGTCACATTACAATAAAGCGCCGCACCTTGCATCACTATGAAAACATGCCGCTCATTGCTTGCTGTCGCGCTGTGCACCACCCCGGTAATCGCCGGACCGGAAGCCCGGCTGCCGAACGGGCAACTCTACGAAACAGGTGTGCTCAGAATCACGTTGAAAGACGACTTTGCCGCCCACGTGAGTCAGAAAAACGGGCTCGCTGTTGCCGTGAAGAAGGCAGACATCTCTGCGATGCATCCAGACATTTTGCGGGTCGAGGCCCGGCACCTTGCCGCGCGCAATTGGCTGCAGGGAAAAAAACAACCCGCCCATATCGTTAACAAAGGCCGGATCGCCCGCATCGCCAGGAATGTTCGGATCGTCCTCAAGCCCGGATCTGACACCTTGCGAGTTGCCGCGGAACTGAAGCGCCGCCCTGACGTGGAGACAGTCTCACTGAATATCCTGGAAAAGACGAACGCTCTACCCACCGACACCCTATACCCCCAACAGTGGGGAATGAACCGCATTGGCATCCCGGACGGTGATTGGGATGTAGCGCCTCGCGGTGCCGTCCGGGTGGCGATCGTGGATACCGGAATTGACCGGCAGCATCCGGAGTTTTCCGGGCGAATTGTTTTCGGGGCAGGCTACGCCGACGATGCTCCCGCTGACGGAGATGCTCCCACGGACATGCGGTCTCGTTTCGATCATGGCACGCATGTGGCGGGCATTGCGGCGGCCACCCGGAACAGCATCAACAATGAGGGCGTGGCGGGAGTTTCCAATAATATCGAACTGATGGCCATGGGCTGTGCTGTCTGGAGCACCACGGACGGGCAATATCTCATTGGTAATGCCGCCGATGCCATGGATGACGCGGTCGCGAATGGCGCCCGTGTGATTAACTGCAGCTTCGGTTCTAACCTCGCGGACGGGCGGGATGATTTGGATGAGGCGAAAAATGATGCGCTCAACAACGCTCACGATCACAATGTTCTCGTTGTGGTGGCAGCGGGAAACGATGGCCTCAACACCGCCAATCATGACTGGGCGCAGAGCACGGTGCCTCTCATCGTCTCGGCTTCCATGCAGGCAAACCCGGCTACTGATCAGGAGATTTTTGATACCTCAATTCCCAGCAGTTTTGGCCCTCGTGTGGATCTATGCGCACCCGGGGCTGGAATTCACAGCACGGTGCCCACCGGCCTCCATTACTCGCAATTCGAGGGATTTCGGTTCAGAGGAGATCGTCACCGAACTCGATCGGCTCGGGTGCAAGACAGTCTTCCACTTCCGGGACG
>JANNVM010001245.1:0-2519 GCA_031414455.1 Verrucomicrobiota bacterium | reverse complement strand
CTTCCCGATGCTTTAAGTCTGCTGCTGGAAATCGCTGGAAATCCTTTATTATAGAGTACCGGCAGTGGGACTCGAACCCACAAGCCCATTGCTGAGCAGCGGATTTTAAGTCCGCTGTGTTTACCATTTCACCATGCCGGCGTTTCTCGGAAATTTGCCGTTTGAACCGGAAAACGGCTCTTTCGACTGCGAACGATAGCGCAGCATTGCGCACCTAAAAGCAGTCATTTAAGCATCGAATAAGCATCCGAAAAGTCAGAGCTATCAAGAAGCGCGGGCACGAAAAAGCCCGCACCGTTTCCAGTGCGGGCCCATGATGTTGTCGGATGCGCTACCGTTCCCCGATGGGCGCAGCGAGCAGCCTCTCTGCGGCGATAGCCGGGACGCTCCGGCCGCGGGAACGTGCGAGCGTTTCCAGTCGCGTCATGGTCTCGCGGCGAACAGGAATCCGCAGCGGCTTCTCTGTCTTGACCGGTGCCGGCCGTGTGACGCCGACGCAATCTTTCCATGTCAGGGTCGCCGCCATTGGCGCGCGGGGCATTACGCCGTCTCGGACTATCAATCCGGCGACGCGGCATGGACGGGGGTTCCGGCGGGCTGACAGACTTCCGGACCATGAAAACCATCAGCATCATCACTGCGGCGCTTCTATGCGTCTTCACGCCGGCTTCGGCCGGAGAGCATGTCACCCTGACGGCGGAATGTGAAATCAACGGCATCGGTTACTCTCAAGCTGTCATCCTTGCGAAAGGAGAGACGCTGGAATTGAAGTTTTCCAGCTATTCGGGCGGCGACTTTGACAGAGGCGGGAATTTAGAGGCGACGGTGGACGGCAAGGTTTACTCCTTTCCCACGAAGCTGAATTTAACCACGTCGCGTCCTGTGTTTCTTGCCGGTCCGGCAGAGGTGAAATTCCGAGTGGGCGGCCCCGGTTCGAATGGCCCGGCGCTGAAGGAGTTCGCAGTCGCCGAGGTCACACGAGCCGGCGCAGCCAGCGGACCTGTGCCCATCCCTGCGGAAGCCGGAACGGCGTGGCAGGTTCTCCTGGAGGCGTCGAGCGACCTTGTAAACTGGGTGTCAGTGCAGCCCGGCGAATATCCATCTAGCACGCCGCAGCGTTACTTCCGGACGCGACTTGTGAAGCGGCCTTAGTTGCCTCTCAGCAGGTGAATCGGTTCGCTCAGCGAAACCGATAACGACGGTTCCGTCGCCGGCTGGACGGAGGCCAGGGAGAAACGGAATGAGAGCCTTCAGGCCGGAGTGCAGCCCGTTATGCCGGACTTTTTCTTGCCGCGGGACGAACGCAGCGGCTCGTTCCGACTGGTTGTGAACAGCCGGGCACGGTTCGAGCAGCAGCGTTGCTCATGAACGAACCCAAAGACCCTGAACGCGCGGAAACTGAAGTGCCGGACGAAAACAATCACCCCTCGGTGGAAGATGAGAGATTCAACGAGATGCCCCTCAGCGACCCCAAGAAGCCGGGGCAGCCGGCCACAGATGAGTTTCCGGGAAAAGACGACGAACAAGAACCCATTCCGCCGACGGACCAAGCAAGGGGTTGAATATGCCGGCGAGTTACAGCGAGGAACCACTTTGCGCGCCTGACTGCGTGATTGCCGGTCCGCCGCGCTCCCAATCGTTGGGCACGGCTTACAGCCGCGTGACCCGCAGCCGCACGAATCGCTTGCCCGTGATTCCTGCGGGATACGTCTCTGTCTGTCTGTCTGAAAGGAATTTGCTTTTCGCGAGTGGCGTCATTGGCGGGTTCCGGAACGGGGAGAGAGGGGGTCTGATTCCGGCCAGCTGGTCCCAAAATCGGCCATAACACGAAGAATCGCTGAAGTTCGGAGAATGAATGTCGGTCACGTCGTCTCGGTGCCCATCACAATCAGGCCGATGAATCCTGCTAACGTGATGATGAGAATGAGCACCGGCAACCAGCCGATTTCACGATGGGTGACCATGAATCCACCTTCGGTATCCCAAGAGGTGACGCCATCGTTCTTGAGGCGGGTGTACGACGTGATGGTAGTGATCAGGGAAATGAGCGGAACTCCAAGTCCTTGACCACGGATCCAGAACCTTGAGACATCGGCGCAAGGATTGAGAAAAGGTGAGCTTGGATCCGTTTTGATTTCTGACGCGGACTTTGAGGAGCGCCTTGAATGGGGTCGTGCCCCACATCGCAAATAGTGCGGGTTCAACCACCACAAAAACCGCTAGAAGAAGGACCCCGAAAAGAGTGTCTGGAATTTCAAGAATCTGGGGTGCGGCGAATGCTGCGATGAATCCGACCAGCGAGGAGAAGGCGATGAAGTCACAAGTCCTTGCCCAGTAGCGGATCCATGGGCGGATTTGTGAGCCAGTGGGAACATAGCGTAAGCCTATCACCAACCGCGTCTGGCGGATTCGGCGGTGGCCGGCGACGGTGGCGGGATGAACCACTCTGCCAGTTCCCTCCAGGAACCGCTACTTGCTCCCGGGACGCCACCGGGTGGGCAGCAGGTCCGGGAGCGATC
>JANNVM010001244.1:0-2500 GCA_031414455.1 Verrucomicrobiota bacterium | reverse complement strand
CCGGGACGAAAGACTTTTTCTGGGGCGGCTTCCGGACGCCGCTCATGTGGGCCGCGTTCCAAGGGGACGAAGCCTTGCTGAAGCTGATGCTTGAGCGCGGAGCCAAGGTCAACGACCTGGTCGAGCTCGGGGGCGCGCTGGGGCAGGCGGCCTGGGGCGGACACGTCGGGGTTGCCCGATTGCTGCTTGATGCCGGTGCGCAGGTGGATCAGCGCGACCTGGTCGCCAACTACACGCCGCTGCATTGGGCCGCTTCGTCGGAAAAATCCTCGCCTGCGGTCGTCGAGCTGTTGCTCTCGCGCGGCGCGGATGCCAATGCCGAGGGCGGCCAGAACGTGGACAACTATCTGGGTGTCGCACAAACGCCGCTGATGCTGGCCCGCCGGCGGGGCGACACCCCCATCGTGCGAACGTTGCTCAAAGCGGGTGCGAAGGACTTGCCCACGACGGCGACGACAGCCCGGACCACCCAACCCGCATACGCTGGCGCGAAGACCACGGCCGAGGCCGTGCAGCGGGCGCTGCCGTCGTTGACGAAGACGGCCGAGGATTCCGTCTCCACCTTCCTTCGTCACACGAGCAAGCAAGACTGCGTCTCCTGCCACCAGCAATCGGTCCCGCTGGCGGCGCTCAGCCTGGCCCATGCCCGCCATTTCGCGACCGATCGCGGAGCGACACGTCACCAGGTCGAACTCATGAAACGGTCCTTTTTGACCAGCCACATCCAGAATCGACACAGCGTTCACGAGGTGAACTTGCAGGCCACCTTTCATCCAGAGCCGGGCATCCTGGCGGGTTACACCGCGATGAATTATGAACTGGAACATGAGCCCGTCTCCGCGTTGACCGATGGCATGCTCCACCAGCTCACCACGATGCAACACGCCGACGGTCACTGGAGTTGGAACCTTCCGCGCGTGCCCATTCAGGCGAGTGACATCACCGCCACGGCGTCGGCCGTGCATGCCATCAAAATCTTCGGCATCCCGGCGCAGCGGCAGGAACTGGCGTCGCGTGTCCAACGCGCGCGAACGTGGCTGCTGAAAGCTCCTGCGGAAACGAGCGACGAGCGGATTCATCAACTGCTCGGTCTCGCTTGGGCGGGTGAGAAGACGGGCGCATTGAAGCAGTTCGTGGACGCTGTGAAGCGGGAACAACGGGCCGACGACGGCTGGGGTCAGTTGGCCGGCCTCGACAGCGATGCCTACGCCACCGGCCAGTCCCTCTACGCCTTGATGGAAGGCGGCAAGGTTTCGGCCAGCGATCCGGCGGTGAGGCGCGGCATTGATTTTCTGCTGCGCACGCAGCTCGCCGATGGCACCTGGCATGTGCGCACCCGCGCGCATCCGTTCCAGCCGCCGATGGACTCGGGCTTCCCTCACGGAAGAGATGGCTGGATCTCCGCCGCCGGGACCAGTTGGGCCGTGATGGCGCTGGCTCTTGCCACCGACCCCGCGAACGTTCCAATGACAACACCGGCGATCGCCAAATCCGCGGCCACAGCTCCTGCACTTGCCGCTCATGCGGCTGGCAACACCGCGCAGGCCGTCGAGTTCACGCGTGACATCCAGCCTCTGCTCGAGCGCTCTTGCGTGGCCTGCCACAGCGGCGAAAAGGCCAAGGGCGGTTTCCAGGTAACCGATCGCGCGTCACTGCTCAAAGGCGGTAATCGTGGCGAGCCGGTCGTTGTTCCGAGCAAACCCGACGCCAGTCCGTTGCTTCATTTGGTGCAGGATCAGGTGGAGGACCTCGAAATGCCGCCCGTGGGCAAGCGAGAGAAGTTCCCCGCGCTAACGAAAGGCGAAATCGCGCTACTCAGCGGCTGGATTTCCCAAGGCGCGAACTGGCCTGCTGGCGCGACTCTCCACGCACCCGGGAAGTGAATCCGTCGCCCTCGGAGCAACTGCCAAAACGGAACTTCTGCGAAAACCTTTGGCTTGAATCAACACCCTAGCCAAACTCCGCCAACAACCATCGCCTTGAACACACGCATACACCAGGAATCGGTGTCATGACCAATAGAACTCCTTTCCCGCCGACAGCTGCTGCGCCGGGCCATGTTGATCGCCGCGTGGCTGCTGCTGCTCGTCGTGCCCATGTTGCTTCCCGGCCGCCTGCTGGCGGCTGAAGACGCCACCGCCAAAGCCGCTGTTTCAGATCATTCATGCTTTCTGGCCGCCGATTGCGTACGTAGAGTCGCCGGAAATGAACCCATCCAATATGCCCTCTGATCATGATCGTGAGGCCGTCCTGTTCGCCATGGCCTTGGAAAAGTCTATCGCCGAAAGGCCGGCGTTTCTGGCGGCCATGTGCGGTGAAAACGACGCCCTGCACCGGCGCCTCGAAGCGCTGCTCAGCGTGCACGGGCAGTCAGATAGCTTGTTAGAAAGACCGGACAATGCTGACTTGCCCACCATCAAGCTCGACACCGCACCCGAGCCACCTGACGAAGCCGTGGGCCAGACGCTCGGGCGTTACAAGTTGCTGGAGCAAATCGGCG
>JANNVM010001243.1:0-7927 GCA_031414455.1 Verrucomicrobiota bacterium | reverse complement strand
GAGGCGGTCAACGCTGTCATTGGCGACTGCGAGCCATACCTCGGAACGATTGCGGCACCGGCGGAAGCCTCGCCGGACGCCGCGGCCGTCGCCGCTGCTTATCGCACACTGATCACCCTGTATTCGGGCAGCGCTGCGACTCTCAATCCCGCCCGCGCGGCGTCGCTGGCGGCGATCCCTGACGGTCCCGCCAAAGACGCCGGTGTCGCAGTTGGTGAGGCGGCCGCCTCCGCCATGCTGCTGCTCCGGACGAATGATGGAGCGGCCCTGGCGCAAAGCGTGCCCTACCTGCCGGGGACCGAACCGGGTGACTGGCAACCGTCGCCGCCATTGTTCACTCCAGCATCGCTGCCCGGCTGGGGCGAGGTCACTCCGTTCGGCCTTGAATCGGGCGCACAGTTCCGCCTGCCGCCGCCACCCGCGCTGAACAGCGGGCGGTATGCGAACGACTACAACGAGGTCAAACTTGTCGGCAGCGCCACTGCCGGTGCCGATGTTCGCCCGCCGGACCGGACCGATGTCGCGCGCTTCTTCGCGGTCAGTTCCCCGGTGCAGGCGTGGAATCTGGCGGCCCGGCAGGTCAGCGCCGCGCAGGGCATGACGCTTTCAGAGAATGCGCGGACCTTCGCGCTCCTGGCGATGGCCGTGGCCGACGCCTCCATCGCCGCTTACGAGACCAAATATTACTACAATTACTGGCGGCCCCAGATGGCGATCCGCGTAGGTGGGACCGACAGCAACCACCGGACAGAGGCGGATGCGGGTTGGACGCCGTTGATAGCGACCCCGGCATTCCCCAGCTATCCGTCCGCGCACGCGACTTTGTCGAATGCCGCCCGCAGAGTGCTGGAGCGCAGTTTTGGCAATCACGGCCACGCAATCACTCTGACAAGTCCCAGACTTGCCGGCGTGGTCCTGAACTACACGACGTTCAAGCAGATCTGCGATGATATCGACGATGCCAGAGTCTATGGCGGGATCCATTTCCAGTTCGAACAGAACGCGGGCACCCGCCAGGGACAGGATGTCGGCAATTACATCATCGAAAACTATCTGCGCCGGCCGCAGAGTGAGGATGATGCCGGCGATGATGAGTAAGGGAGCGCCCTTCGATGAATCACCAGACCCGCATGCGGGTTCTGCGGCTGCCCGGAGGGCACCCCCCAATCTTCGTGTGTCCACACCCTCCCGGGCGCAGCCGCGCACATTCTGTCGCGTTACCGGACGGTGCGCTCCTGCTCTTTCTCCAGCCGCGCGCGCGTTGCGTCGGAGAGGGATTCCCGGTTCTGCTCCAGCCACTCCTGAGCACCGGCGTCATCGCTGCGGCGCCAGACGCGGAAATAGCGGCCCGCGGTGTCGGGCTGAGTGCCGGGACTCATGCCCAGCGCAAGATTCAGGGCGGCGGCGGGATCGCTGGCTGACCACACATCTCCAAGGCTGCGGCGCGCGGTGTCGGAAGGCGCGCCGGCGGGGAGTTGCGTGATCCAGTCCTGGAGTCCCGCGGGATCCGTGCCGGCCCATGAATTGTATGCGCCCGCGAGCCCGCGGTCACGCAGGGCCGCGGGCTGCGTGTCGAGCCAGGCGATGGCTTTGTCAGGATCGATCGCGCCCCACGTGGTGGCGAGGTGCTCGACGGCCGCGCCGCGCACGGCGGGATCGGTGAGGCCTGCGCTCCATTTCACGGCGGCGTTGATGTCGCTGGCGGCCCACACGGTAGCCAGGGTGCCGGCGGCCTCCTCGCGCGCGGGGCCCGCGGGAAGTTTGTTGATCCACTTCGCGGCGGCGGCGGGATTGCTGGAACCCCAGATGTCAGCGAGCACACCGGCGAGGCCGGGCGCGGGTTTTTGATAGTATCCCGCGGCCTCTTCAGGATTTTGCGCGGCCCATTCACGGGCCGCAATGACGCGCCCGGTGTCGCGGTTTACCGCGTCGGGCAGCGTCTCGACCCACTGTGCTGCGTTGCGCGGCGACTTGGCGGCCCAGCCTCCCAGCAGCGCGGCCAGCAGCGGCTGCGAAGTGCTGCGGGTCTCTTCAAACCATGCCGCGGCGGCCTCCGGTGAGCGCGCAGCCCAGCTTTGCACCAGCGCGTTGACGGCCTCGTCCTTCACCGGTCCATTGAGGTGTTCGTTCGCCCATGCGTAGGCATCACGGGGATTCGTCGCGCCCCATTTTGCGAGTGCAATGCGCAGGGCGTCGGCCTGAAGCGCGCCGGCGTGAATTTCTGTCAGAGCAAAATTGGCAGCCGCCTGCGGGTCGCGCCCGGCCATGCCCTCCACCACGCCGCGCATAAAATCGGCGCGATCGCTGTCGCTGTTGATGGTGCCGGCGAGCGAGAGCGCGTCCCGTTCGCCGTCTGCAGCGGACACCTCACCGAGTCTGCGGAGGTCGGTGGACTTGTGCTCACGGTCATCGGCAGCGAGGATTTGGCCGAGCTTGATCGCTTCGTCGCCGGCCCGGCGGTTGAGCGCCGGATTCCGGGCCGGCGACACTTGCGGCCCCGTCGCGGAAACGGCCGCGCCGGAGAATTGAGAGCCTGTCCGGCGCTGCACTGCCAGCGTCCCCAGCATTCCGGCCACAGCTCCCGCCGCGACCAGCAGGACGCTGCGGAACAAAGGAGAGGGCGGTTGGCTCATGGTCCGGCAGTTTGACTGGCACGGTCGGTTTGAAAACTCCCGATTCGTAACTTCATAGTTACGGAGCCGGTATGGCATACCGTCAAGCCTCTGATAAATGAAGCGGCAAACGATGCGCCTGCTCATACTTTACATACTGCTCTGCGCCACCACCTGGCGCGCGGAGGCCGGCTATGAACTGCTGGCGGAATTCGTGCGCCCGGGGGCGCAGCCGCTCGCGCCGCTTCTTGCCGGCGCGGATGGAAACTGGTACACGACAACCGTTGACGGCGGTGCGTTTGGTCAGGGCGCGGTGATTCGCATCACGGCGGCGGGTCAAGTCAGCACCGTCCATTCGTTCGCGGGAAATGACGGCGCGTCACCGGCGGCGGGTCTGGCAGCAGGCACCGATGGCACGCTCTACGGCGTCACCAGCAGCGGCGGCGCGGGCGGATTCGGTGCCGTCTTCAAACTGACAACCGGCGGCGGATTCACGCTGCTGACATCATTTACCGGAACCGCAGGGACGGCGAAAGGCTCCGTGCCGCACACGCTGATGCGGCACCCGGATGGAGACTTCTACGGCGTCACCGAAGCCGGCGGCGCGAACGGCTTCGGCACCGCCTTTCGCCTGACACCGGGGGGCGCAGTGACGACCCTGACGGAGTTCACCGGCACGTCCGGCCTGAGAAAGGGAGCTTCGCCAGCGGGGTCGCTAACGTTTAGCGGCGCGACACTCTATGGCGTGACGCGCGACGGCGGCGCGGGCGGACTCGGTGTTGTTTACAGCCTCACGACTGCGGGCGGGTTCACACTCATGGCTGAGTTTACCGGCACGGCGGGTGCAAAGCCGGGCGCGAATCCGGCGGGGGGCCTTTTCCTCAACTCCGACGGCGCACTCTACGGCACTACAGAGTTCGGCGGCGTGAATGACTTCGGCACCACATTCAAAATCACGGCCGGGGCGGTCTTCACCACCCTGCACGCCTTCGCCGATCCCACTGGCTCGCAGCCGGCCGGCACCCTGGTGCGCGGTGCCGACGGCCTGCTTTACGGGGCTACGGCCGCGGGCGGTGCCGCCGGATGGGGCACGCTGTTCAAGATCACGGCTGCGGGCGGACATACGGTCCTGACAAACTTTACCGGCACCGGCGGAGGCGCTCCCGGCGCCACTCCGCGCGGCGGCGTGATCACGGGCAACGACGGAAGTTTCTACGCCACCACCAGCGCCGGTGGTCCGGGAAATGCCGGAGTCGTCTGCCGCGTCAGCGCTGCCGGAGCCTATTCCGGCGTCGCGAATCTGTCGCTGTCCCCCGGCTGGACGCCGTCCGGCGGGCCCGTGGCGGATGGCAGCGGCTCGTTTCTGTTTCCCATGCTCTCCGGCGGAGACAACGGCGGCGGGACGCTCGCACGGATCGCCGCCGACGGATCCATCACCGTCGCCGCGCCGCTCGGCACCGCCACCGGCACCAAGCCATGCGGCGCACTGGTGAAAACAGGCAGCGATTTCTTTGGTGTGGCCTCGCGCGGCGGAACCGCTGATCGCGGCACGGTCTATAAATACACTGCGGGGGCCGCGACGGTGTTATCATCCGCAACATCGAGTGGAGGCAGTCTGCCCGAGGGCGCACTCATCACCGGCAACGACAGCGCCTTCTACGGCACCGCCCGCGAAGGTGGCACCTCCACACGCGGCACCCTCTACAAAGTCACCGCCGCCGGCGTGCGCACGCGACTCGTCAGTTTCACGGGCACCGCGGGCACCGCGAAAGGCACCCGGCCGCGCGGATCCCTCGCCCTCGCCGCCAATACCAGCTACTACGGCCTAACTGAGGCCGGCGGCGCCGCCGATGCCGGCACGCTCTTTCGCCTGTCCGCCGCCGGCACGCTCACCACACTCGCGGAGTTTACCGCCGCCGGTCCGCGACTCCCGCTCGGCGGCCTGACACTTGCGGCCGATGGCTCACTCTACGGGACGACCAGCCGCGGCGGCAGCGCCGATGCCGGCACACTGCTGCGCGTCATTCCCTCCACGAACACCTGGAGTATCACCGCCGACTTCACCTCTCTCACCGGCAGCGCGCCCGCCGGGACAGTGCTCGCGGCACCGGACGGCACGCTCTACGGCCTGACAACTTCCGGCGGCGCCTCCGGCCACGGCACACTGTGGCGCTACACCTCCGGAGCCGGGCTGGAAGCGCTCATCTCCTTCACGGGCAACGGCGGCCCGGCACCCGGCAGCGCCGGCTTTGTGGATGGCGGGACGCTGATCACTGGCGGCCTGGCCCTCGCGTCCGACGGGACGCTCTATGGCGTCCTGCCTGGGGGCGGTTCGAGTGGCGGCGGCAGCGCCTTCCGCTATTCGTTCGCCACTCCGCTTTCGGCATGGAAACAAACGCACCTCGGAGACGCCAACGCTCCCGATTCCGGCGATCCTGACAACGACGGCATCGCCACCCTCGCGGAGTATGCACTGCTCCTCCTGCCGGAACAAAGTGATGCCGCGCAGTTGCCGCCGATCGCCTTCTCCAGCGGCGGAGCGCTTCAAATCACCCTGCCCCGCGACCCCGCCCGCTACGACGCCACCATCATCGTCGAGGCCGCCGGCACTCCAGCCGGCCCGTGGACCCCGCTCGCGGTGAGCACCGGCGGCGCCCCGTTTACCGGTTCCGGTTATGTCAGCGGTGATGACCCCGCCGCCGGCATCAAGAGCGTGATCATTCGTGATCTTTTCTCCACCGCCACCGCCCGCCGCCGGTTTCTCCGCCTCCGCGTCACCCGCTGAACCTTTGCCTACCACTCTGTTACTTCAGACATATTGCCCTCCTCCTCCATCTGCTCTAAATCTTCAGCGAGCGCCTCAACCAAGCACCACCCATGAAAACGAAAACCCTCAGCACCCTTGCCGCAGCAGCTCTGCTGGCTCTGGCACCGGCCATGCCCGCCAAGGCTTCGCCGGACCTCGACGGCGACGGCGTTCCTAACATTGTAGATCCTGACATTGACAACGATGGCATCCCCAATGCGCTCGACCGCAATGTGGACGGCGGCATCTGCCGTTCCGGTCCGCACAGCGGCCGTTTCCTCGGCGATCACCTCGACAACGACAGCCCGGCCGAACACGATGTGGACGACGATGGCCAGGACGACGACTCCCTGGCCGAACAGGACATCGACGGCGACGGCAATCGCGACGACAGTGCGCTGGAGACGGATATTGACGGCGACCACCGCGATGACGACAGCGCCGCGGAGCGCGACATGGACGGTGACGGCGCCAATGACGATGACACGGACGACGACATCGACGGCGACGGCTTCGATGATGACGACGACAGCGAGACCGATATCGACGGCGACAACAGCGGCGACGACAGCGATGACGACATTGACGGCGACGATCGCGGCAACGGCGACGATATGGAGGAGGACACCGACGGCGACGGCCTGACGGATGATTCTCCGGACGAGGACAACGACGACGGCGACAGCCTCAGTGACCGTGACGACGAGGACGACGACAACGACGGCGACGACGATTCCGACGATGCCGACCACCATCACGAGGACGACGAACAGGAAGTGGAAATCAGCCTCACCCGTGAGGCGGCCGCTCCCGACGGCAGCCGCGCGCGGGTGAAAATTCAAAAAATGGCCACCGGCAAGGTCGAACTGGAAGTGGACGCCCGTGATCTGCCTGCAGGGGCTTATGATGTGACCGTTGACGGCATCGTCATCGGCCAGATCCAATTGATTGATGACAACGGAGAGACCGAAGGCGAGCAGGAATGGGAAACCAACGCCAACGACGACGACGAAATCAACCTCACCATCGAAGTCATCGGCAAGCCCATAACGGTGAGCAAAGACGGCGTGCTTTACTTCTCCGGTACCGTGCCCGCACCACCTCCTCCCGGCGATCCCGGCGGCGGCGGCGGTGATCCCGGCGATGGCACCGGCGGCGCGACGGTGACACTTACCGCCTCCCCGGCGGCCCCGGCAGAAGCGAAAGCCAAAGCAGAGATCGAATTCGGCACCGCCGGTGTGAAGAGTCTTGAGATCGAAGCGGAAGATCTTGCCGCAGGCGAGTATGATTTTCTCGCCGGTGACACCGTCCGGGGAACGATGACCGTGTCCGGCGGCGCCGGACACCTCCGCTTCAAAGCCGAGCCCGGCGATCCAGGTGAAATCCTGCTCGACTTCGCCACAGCAGGAATGGCCGTCTCCATCCGTCAGGGTGACACGGTCTTCTTCAGCGGCACTCTTCCCTTGAAACCCTAACAAGAGAATTCCCCGGCGGCGGACCTGCAAAGGTCCGCCGTTTTTTTTGCAGAGGAGGCAACCTTGCAAACGGGTGCGTTTCACATAACCTCCCGTCATGTCCACGCTCCGCGAGCCAAAGCCCATCAGGAACCATCACGCCTTCAATGTGACGCGGCGGCAGGAGTTGTGCGCCGGCCCCTCACTCGCCGCACCCCGGATTCATGAAATCGTTTTGAGTCCGCGCCTCTGATGGACTCCAGCGACTTTGTCATCTTCGGCGTGCCGCACTGTGTGGCGATCGCGGCCACGGTTGTGGCGGCGGTGTTTATGGTGCGGCTGAACCGTTCGCCGCTGGTGTCGCCGGAGCGGAAACAACGTGCCAATGTCATACTTGCCGTCATCCTCCTCATTTCCGTTTCGCTCGACCCCCTGCTGACGTGGCTGCGATACCGGGAAAACCCTGACACTGTGTGGCGGCCGGTTATCGAGACCGCGCTGCCGTTCTACCTCTGTGATGTCGTGTCGTTCGTCCTGGCCTTTGCCCTGGTCCGCCGGAGACAGCGATGGGCGGAACTCGGCTACCTATGGGGCATGGCCGGCACGCTCCAGGGACTGCTCACACCCACTCTCAAATACTCGTGGGACGCACCGGAGTATTACGCCTTCTTTGTCCAGCATGGCGGCGTCCCCGTCGCCGCCCTGACACTGGCATTCGGCACCGCGCTCAAGCCGCACCCCGGCGCCTTTGGCCGCGTTGTTTTTTGGAGCTGGATGTATCTGGCCGTCGTCTATGGCCTCAACCGGCTGCTCGGGGCCAACTACGGATTCCTCAATGCCAAGCCTCCCGTTCCCTCGCTCCTGGACTACATGGGCCCCTATCCGTGGTATCTCCTAACGCTGCAGTTTGTCGCGTTTGCGCTCTACCTGCTGCTGCTCATTCCATTCCGGCGCCGGAACATTGCGCGAGGAGATTGACGAGTGCCGCGTTCTCCTGTTTCCCGGGCGTTCCTCCGCCCGCCTTATGGACAACAACGATTTCACCGCCGCCGCCG
>JANNVM010001242.1:0-5037 GCA_031414455.1 Verrucomicrobiota bacterium | reverse complement strand
CCCCGGTGGCGTCGGCAACGATATCAGCCTGACCTTTGTCCCGGAGGCATCGTCCTCCCTGCTGGTCGGCGGTGCGGCGGTCTTCCTCCAGCTTCGCCGCCGCCGCCGTTCCGTCTGACGGGTGGATACCCTGCCGGGCAGGGTTGCGGCTCGACACTTCTCCGGAACATTCGGTGGATACGAATTTGGCATCCTAACGACGCTGATGGCTCCTCTCGTCAGAGGATCGCCGGAATCCGAAGGGACACCCGCGCCGCCCGGGGTGTCGATTGCATAGTTTCCCGTGGCATGCTGCCGCGGAAACAGCATCGTCAGCCTCCTCCCGCGTTATGCTCCTTCGATGATCATTGACTCCCACAACCACGTCGGTGCCGACATCATGTTCTGGCTGCGCGGGGATTTCCCCTACGCACAGCACCTCGTCACGATGACGCGCGAAGGGGGCGCGCTCGGCGTGGACCGGTGGATCGTGTTTCCGTTCGTCATCAATCTCTCGCTCAATATCGAAGCGATGCGCCGCGGTGAGATCGTCTATGGCGGGCTGGAGAAAGTGCCCTACGCTTTCGAGAACCGGCGGCTGCTCTTCGAGATCAATGAGCTTTTTCCCGACGAAGGAAAACGCTGCCTTCCGTTCGTGATGCTCGACCCAATGCGCGAGCAGGCAGCGCAAATCGCCGCCCTGCGGAAGCTGCGGGACGACTACCGGTTTTATGGGCTGAAAATCCAAACGACGATGCTGCAGTCATTCATCACGGCGCTTGGGGAATCAGGACGCGGCTTCATCGAACTCGCGGCGGAGTGGGACATTCCGTTTCTCATTCACTCCAGCGTCGGTCCGGATGACCCGTGGGCGCAGGCGTCCGATATCCTCGACATTGCGGAGAGATTCCCGCATGTCCGGTTTTGCCTCGCTCACTCTTGCCGCTACGACCGCGAGTGTCTCGATCGTGTGAATACTTTGCCGAATACATGGTTCGACTGTTCGGCGCACTGTATCCACTGCGATGGCGCGGTCGCTGATCTGCCTTATATCGCGGAACGCAGCCGGCGGTTCGACTCGGACTTCACTGACCCCGCGCGCGTCATCGCTGACCTCGCGGCGGCGTATCCTGGAAAGTTTATGTGGGGCAGCGACTCGCCCTACTACAGCTATGTCGCGATGCTCGGCAGCAAACGCATGGCGCTCATCAGCACCTACGAACGGGAAGTCGCCGCACTGCGCGCGCAGCCGGGCGAAGTCGTGGACCGCATTGCCAACCGAAACACCCGCGCGTGGCTCAATCTGAAAGATGAATCCATTCTCTTTGACTGACCGCGCGGCCCTCGTCACCGGCTCCTCGCAGGGTATCGGCTTTGCCATTGCCAGGGGACTGCGCGACGCCGGCGCGCGGGTGGTCTATCACGGTCTGCCCGACCGGATGGAAACGGACGCGCCCTACGTTTCTGCCGACCTTCTGCAGCCCGATGGTCCCGCGCAACTCATCGCCGCCGCCTTCGCCGCCGAGCCGCGGCTCGATACGCTCATCGGCAACGCCGGCAGCTTCTTCGATGTTCCCTTTCTCGAAATGACTCGCGAGTTGTGGGCGAAAACGATCCAACTCAACGTTACCGCCACTTATTTCCTCGCCCAGGAATTCGCGAAGCGACTCGTCGCCGAAAAGCGCGGTGGCGGCATCGTCATCACGACCTCGACGAACGGCTTCCAGGCCGAGGCCGACTCCACCGCCTACGACACCTCCAAGGGAGCCCTTGTGATGCTCATCCGTACGCTCGCCGTCTCCCTCGCCCCGCACGGCATTCGCGTGAACGGCATTGCCCCCGGTATCATCAGGACGCCGCTGAATACCGCATGGATGGAGTCGCGTTCGAGCGGTCTGGCGCATCATTACGAGAAAAAAATCCTGCTCGGACGCATCGGAGAGCCCGAAGATTGCGCCGGCGCCGTCATCTTCCTCTGCTCACCCGCCGCCAGCTACCTCACCGGCGAGATCATCACCATTGATGGCGGGTTGACCGTCGCGCAGGTCGGGAAAATGGGTGCGCCGGCAATGCCGCCGGGAGCATAGGCCCGCGGACAGGTAAATACTTGTTTTGAATCCTTTTCCTCCCTCGTGTTGCCTCAAGGGGATTTTCCCGGTCGCCGACACCACCTGCCCATGAACGCCTTCTCAACCTGTCCCGCCCTTCTCCGCCGCCTGCTGCTGACGGTCATCCCGATTTTTTCCAACACCGCCATGAGCGCCGACGCTGACTACACCTCCGCCATTCCCGCTATTGAATCCGCTGTCCGCGGGGAACTCGCAAAATACGGCATCGGCGGCATTTCCATCGCCCTAACCGACGGCCAGCGGCTCGTTTATGCCGCGGGGTTCGGCGAAGCGGAACGGGACAGTGTTTTTCGCGCCGGCTCGGTGTCGAAGCTCTTTAATGCCGTCGCCGTCATGCAACTCGCCGAAGAGGCGAAACTCAACATGGATGATCCCTTCGCTTCCCTGCCCGGAGCAGTGCTGCCGGTGAATCCTTTCGCAGACGGGCCACCCGTCACGCTCCGGCAGATGCTTTGCCACCGCTCCGGCATTCAGCGGGAATCACCAGTCGGTGGTTATCTCGACGACGCGCAGCCCACCCTCACGGCGACATGTGAAAGTGTCCGTGGCTGCGCCGTCGTCACGCCGCCAAATGCGAAAACCCGCTATTCCAATATCGTCCCGTCACTCGCCGGCCAGGTGGTCGCCACCGTGAGCGGGCAGGCCTTTGAGAAATACCAGGCGGACCGTGTCTTTGCGCCACTCGGTATGACGCGCTCCGCGTGGCTCATCAAAGACGTGCCCGGCGGCAAAGTGATCACGTCGCACCTCCGTGTCGCCGATGGCAAAGGCGGCTTCACTCATGAAGTGACCCCGCTTTTCGATCTGGGCACCGTCCCTGCGGGAAATCTTTTTACCACCGCGCCGGACCTCGCGCTGTTTGTGATGATGCTCGACGCGAAAGGGCAGGGGAAGCAGGGACGCGTGCTCAAAGCAGAAACCCTCGCCGAAATGGTAAAGCCGCAACTTGATCCCGCCGGCACTTTCGGTCTCGGCTTCGCCCTCGGAAAGTTCCGCGATCATTCCACCATCGGCCACAACGGTGCCGTCTATGGGCACTCCTCCGCGCTGCTTTATCTTCCTGACACGAGGCTCGGTGTCGTTGTCCTGGCGAACGAAGACATCGTCAACGCGCGCGTCGGCCGTCTCGCGAATCTTGCACTCTCCCTCATGCTCGAAATAAAAGCCGGTGAAAAGCCGCCCGCTCCGCCTGCGCCCGCGCCCTTCGCCGGCAAGCTCGAAGACTACGCCGGCCCCTACGAATCCGGGAGCTTCTGGTGCGAGTTGTCCGTCAAAGGCGATAAGCTCACCGGCAACTACGCCAGCCAGCCCTGCGAACTCTCTCCCATCGGCCCTGACACCTTCCTCCTCAACAGTCGCATCCACGACGACGTCCCCGTCACCTTCACCCGTGCCGGCTCCCGCATTACCAGTGGCTTCACTGCCGGACCGCAGCATTTCGTCCGCGCCGCCCTCAAGCGCCCCGGCATTCCGGAGGAATGGCGGCGCTTCTGCGGCAGCTACGGGCCAAAATTCATCCCCATCGTGGTGCATGAAAAATGGGGACACCTCTACGCCACGACCGAAAACATGGTGGACTACCGGCTCACTCCCGTGAACCGCCACGTCTTTCTCCTCTGTCCCGGCATGTATGCCGACGAACACGCCGTCTTCCTCACCAACCGGGACGGAACGGTGCATTCCGTAAATTTCTGCAACATGATCCTTCCGCGCACTGTGCCGTAGCACCGCTTGCCTCATCGCCCTGCACCGCCGGACTGGCTCTTTGGCAGTGCCGTGTGGAATCGCCTCACGCCGCCCGGCCAGCTGGCGCGCCACTTCCCTTTGAAAAACCACTTGCCCGCGTTCCTCCTCAGGCTATGACTCGCCCACGCCGCCCGGTCAGCCAGTGACCAGAGACGATGTAATATGGCTCGATAGCTCAGTCGGTAGAGCAGAGGATTGAAAATCCTCGTGTCGGCGGTTCGAATCCGTCTCGAGCCACCTTCAGAATCAGGGAGTTGCGGGGATTCTGGAGGGCGCTGCGGAAATCGGTGTAACACGGTTGTAACGAATAACAATTCGCGGGGCTGCGTTTTGGGGGTTGAATCTGCGGGGGGATCGGGGGAATGTCCCGCATGAAGCCGCCGGAGAAAAAACCTGTTGTTGCCCCATGGATCCCGGCGCGGCCGGCGCAGCCCGTTATGGTGTCGCCGGGGCGATGGGTGCATCGCGGGCCGGCGGCGGAGGGGGTGTTGCGGGCGGGGTGGGTGTTCACGGGGATTGTCTGTATTTGTTATGGGGTGGGTGCTGCACTGGTGACCGGGGAAGGCGGCCCGCTGGCTGACGTGATGGAGGTGGGCGGTGCCGTGCTGTTGGGTCTCGGGATTTATTTGACCTATGCGGGGTGCTTCGTGATCCTGGTGCTCTCGATCATCGCCATGGTCCGCGGATCAGTGGGCCGCGGTATCATGTTGCTCGCGGGTGCGCCGGTCATGGTGTTTTTGTTTGGGTGGTGCGGGGCTCTCGCGGGTGCGGCGGTAAAGGAGCGGCGGCGGGAGGGTGCGGCGGAAGTGAGGCATGAATACAAGCCGCCGCCGGTGGTGAAGCAGGATGTGGACGCGGCGGCGAGTGCGCTGCGGGTGGACGCCATCATCACGGAGGCGGAGAAGATGATGAAGGTGCGCAATGAGGCGCTGTTCCAGGCGGCGAGATCGGATGCCTTCAGTAAGGCGTCGGGACCGGACATCCGTGAGGAGCACCGGGCGGCGCTTCAGGACAGACTCCGGGGGATGTTCGATGCCGCGGAGGTTCACCGGGCGGCACGACTCAATCTGCCGGCACGATAGGCGGGAGAGTGAGTGAACGATCTACGGGAGACGATTGTCGAATGCTATGCGCACCACTTTTCCCCGTGGAGGGGGCGGCATTGACGGGAAAAATATTATGC
>JANNVM010001241.1:0-4489 GCA_031414455.1 Verrucomicrobiota bacterium | reverse complement strand
CATCGGGCTCATCATCGTGGACGAGGAGCACGAGAATTCCTACAAGCAGGACAACCCGCCGCGCTACAATGCCCGCGATGTCGCGGTGGTGCGCGCGAAGATGGAGCCGTGCGCCATCGTGCTCGGCAGCGCCACGCCCGGACTGGAGACATGGTACAACGCGCAGCGCGGCAAGTATCAGTCCCTCATCATGCACGAGCGCGCGGACGGCGCGAAGCTCCCGCTCGTGCGCATCATTGACATGCGTTTGGAAAAGCGCCGCGCCGGCAAAGGCTCGCCCGCCGTGCTCAGTGAACGGCTGCGCATCGCGATGGATTCGCGACTCACCAAAGGCGAGCAGTCGATCCTCTTCCTCAACCGCCGCGGCTTCGCCAGCAGCGTGCAGTGCCTCGCCTGCGGTCATGCCGTGAAGTGTAATCACTGCGCCGTCAGCATGACGATGCACAAGAAACTCGAGCGCCTCGTGTGTCACATCTGCGGCTTCCAGCGACTCCCGCCGCGCGTGTGTCCCGAATGCAAGGATCCCGGCATCCTCCTCGCAGGATTCGGCACCGAGCGCGTCGAGGAGACACTGCACAAAGTCTTTCCTAAAGCCCGCATCGCCCGCGTGGACACCGATGCCATGCAGCAAAAGAACACGCTGCGCGACACCCTCGCCGCCTTCAAAGCCCACAAGCTCGACATTCTCGTGGGCACCCAGATGATCGCCAAGGGCCTGCACTTTCCCAACGTCACGCTCGTCGGCATCCTCAACGCCGACCTCACGCTCCACATCCCCGACTTCCGCGCCGGCGAGCGCACGTTCTCGCTGCTCACCCAGGTCGCCGGCCGAGCCGGTCGCGGGGAACGGCTTGGCGAAGTCGTGGTGCAGACGTTCACACCGCACTCGCCCAGCATTCAGTTCGCGCGGCAGCACGACTACGATGGCTTCGCGGAGCAGGAACTCGACATGCGCCGCCAGTGCGGCTATCCGCCGTTCGGCCACGCGGTGCTCATCACCTGTCGCGGCGAACACCAGCGCCGCGCGGAGTTCTCGCTGGAAACCCTGCACAAGCGCCTCGCCGAGCAGTTGCCCGACGGCATCCTCATGGGCGATCCCATGCCCAGCCCGCTGGAGCGCAGCCACAATCAATTCCGTTATCAACTCCTCCTCCGCGCCCGGCAGACGAAGCCGATCACCGAATACGTTAGCCGCATCCTCAAAGCCACCAAGCTCGACCGCGATGTCTTCGTAGTCGTGGACGTGGATCCGGTCTCGCTGGCGTAATTCCCGGTCCCGGGTTCCCCGCATGAGGGAATCCCGGAGCTTGCCTTCCGCCCTCCGCCGCAAACACTCCGATCTCATGCACCTCCGTCTCCTTCTGCCATTCCTGGCCCTCAGCGCCGCTCACGCCGACCCCCTGCTCTCGCCGCAGGAGGCGCTGAAAAAATTCACCGCCCCCGAGGGTTTCAGTGTGGACCTCATCGCGGCGGAACCGGACATCGTGCAGCCCATCGCGTTCTGCTGGGATGCCCGCGGACGCATCTGGGTCGCCGTGGGAAATACCTATCCGACACGCAAAGGCAAGCCGCCGGAGGGCGACTCCTCGAAGCCTAACGACGCGCAGTTGAAGGACATCTTCGGAGGCAATGACCGCATCCTCATTTTCGGCGATGAAGACGGCGACGGGAAATTCGAGACCCGCAAGGTCTTCGCCGAAAAGCTCAACCTCGTCTCCGGCATCGAGCTGGGCTTCGGCGGCGTCTATGTCGGCGCGGCGCCGTATTTGATGCACATCCCTGACAAGGACGGCGACGACAAGCCGGACGGTCCGCCGGAGATCCTCCTCGACGGCTGGGGCTATCAGGACACGCACGAGACGCTCAATAGTTTCATCTGGGGCCCCGACGGCTGGCTCTACGGCTGCCACGGCGTCTTCACGCACAGCAATGTCGGCGTCCCGCGTAGAGGGGACTTCCAGTCCCCCAGTACCAAGAATACAAAGGATGAAACCGGGGGACTGGAAGTCCCCTCTACGCCCGTCGCGCCCGCCGCGCGCGTTCCTATCAATTGCCACTACTGGCGCTATCATCCCGTACGCCGCACGTTCGAGGCCTACGCCTCCGGCACGTCGAACTCATGGGGCTTCGACTACAATGAATACGGCGACTGGTTCAGTGAGGCCTGCGTCATTCCGCACTTCTGGCACATCATCCAGGGCGGCTACTACCTGCGGCAGAGCAATCCGCTGGGGCACTTCAATCCTTACGTTTATACCAACATTGAAACGATAGCGGATCACCTGCACTACACCGGCAACACCCCGCACAGCGGCAATGGCGTGAGCGATGAAGCCGGCGGCGGCCACGCCCACTGCGGCCTGTGCATCTACAACGGCGACAACTTCCCGCCCGAATACCGCGGCCGCGCCATGATGTTCAACATCCACGGCCAGCGCATCAATCAGGAACAGCTCGTGCCCGAGGGCTCCGGCTATGTCGCCAAACACCTGCCGGATTTCTTGAAGGCCAACGACAAAAACTTCACCGGCGTCGCCCTCAAAGTCGGTCCCGACGGCGCCGTGTATTTCATCGACTGGTACGACAAGGAAAAATGCCACCGCCCGCAGCCGGAAGTCTGGGACCGCAGCAACGGGCGCATCTATCGCGTGAAGTACGACAAGACGTGGAAGCCGTGGAAGGGGAACCTAACCAAAGAAGGAACTGCGTGGTCGCCGGAGGATCCTAACGGATGGATGCGCCGAATGACGCGGCGGGTCCTCATGGAAACAAAGCCGTTCACCAGCCAGGGTACCGACATGCATGCCACTGCCATGACGCTGGCCGATGCGAAGACTGACATCGGAAAGATCGAATCCGTGTTCCGCTACTTGTCCCGCGGTGGAGAGCGGTCGTGGAATTTGATCGGCGTGACGACCAAGCTGCCTCCTGCGGCACGCCGGTGGGCGGGCAAGGTGGTGTCGGACGCTTTCCTCCTTCAACCCGAATTGGATGATCCTGTGAGCAGGCTTGATGTTGCGAGCACTCTCCAGCGCATCCCCTTGGAAAAACGCTGGCCCATCGCCGAAGCCCTCATCATGCACGGCGAGGACGCGAAGGACCACAACCTGCCGCAGATGTATTGGTATGCCATCGAGCCGCTGGTGCCGGCGAGTCCGGAGCGCGCACTGGAACTCGCCGCCAAGTCCCAGATTCCGCTCGTCGCCCAGCACATTGCCCGCCGCCTTGCCGAGACCGATGGCGGCGTGCCGCACCTCATCACTGCGATGGGCAAAGAGAAGACCGCGGCCGGCACGATCTATCTTCTCAAAGCCGCGCTCCAGGGACTCAAAGGCCGCAGCGGCGAACCCGCGCCCAAAGGCTGGGACGGCGCGTGGACCAACATCGACGACATCCTCGCCCGCCGCCCCGACGCCAAACCCCTCGCCGCCGAGATCACCGACCTCCGCGAAGCGCTGGCCGTAGCCTTCGGCGACACCCGCGCCTTCCCGCGCCTCCGCGCCCAGGTCCGCGACACCAAACTCCCCGCCGAACGCCGCGAAATGGCTCTCCAAACCCTGCTCGACGGCAAAGACCCGGAGATCCCCTCACTCATTTTGACGCTGCTGGACGACCCGGCCCTGCGCCTGTCGGCACTGAAAGCGTTGCCGAGAGTAACAAAGTAGTCATGCGCTTTAGCGCGTTACGGGGTGATTCGCCGTTACGCTGCCGAACTGTGCCCGGCACGCGTCACGGGCTGAAGCCCATGACTACTTTCTTTTGCCGCCGAACAATCCATCCGCCCGCGTTCTGCGATTGATCGCGCGGGGTTCGCCGTCAGGATCGCGGCTTCTATGATCCCGCCAGAAATCCTTTCCGAAAAACTCGCCGCTGCGGTGGCCGCCGGTTCGCTGCTCGAATCCAGCCGTGCCAACATTCTCGAACTCACCGCCGGCAGCTCCGATCCCGTGATTCATGCCAGCGTGGCGGAACTCGTGGAGGGCGGACACTGGACGGAGTTGAACGACCGGTTTTTCAAGAAACTCGCGTTCGGCACCAGCGGGCTGCGCGGAAGAACGATCGGAAAGATCGTCACCGCCGCCGAGCAGGGCCATGCCGCGCCGGGCGAACGTCCGCAGTTCCCCTGCGTGGGCACTAACGCCCTGAACTTTTTCAACCTCACGCGCGCCTGCCGCGGGTTCGCGAAATTCCTCTGCGACTATCAGGCCGAAGTGAATGGAGGACGCCCCTCGGTGGTATTCAGTCACGACACCCGGCATTTCGCCCGGGAGTTCGTCGAGTTCTGCGCGAAGATCATGATCGAGAGCGGCGTGGACGCCTATCTTTTCGACAGTCACCGGCCGACGCCGGAACTTTCGTTCGCGGTGCGGGATGTCAGGGCCACCGGCGGCGTGATGCTCACCGCCAGCCACAACCCGGCCCACGACAACGGATTCAAAGTCTATTTCAACGAAGGCGATCCCATTCTGGAGCCGGTGGCGACGGGCAT
>JANNVM010001240.1:0-1989 GCA_031414455.1 Verrucomicrobiota bacterium | reverse complement strand
GCTGCGCAACATCGGCGCGGTCCCGCTGAACCTGAATGGCGTGGCCTTTGATCAGGGCATCGCCTTCACCTTCGGCAACGTCACGCTCAACCCCGGCCAGAACATCATCCTCGTGAAACAACTCGCCAGCTTCCAGGGGCGCTACGGCGCAACCCCTAACGTCGGCGGCGCCTACGGCGGACAGCTCGACAACGGCGGTGAAACGCTGGCCATCCGTCTCGCCCCGCCATTCGATCAAAACGTCCTCTGCTTCGCCTACAACGACACCTGGTATCTCAATACCGACGGCACCGGCAGATCACTCACGCTCCGGAGCACCGCCACGGAGCGCGATGACTACGGTGACATTTCATCCTGGAACGAGAGTGCTGAAACCGGCGGCTCGCCCGACGGCGTAACGGTCAGCACACCCACGACCTACCCGCAGTGGCTCAGCTTCTACGCTACCGCTGACGGGCTCGATGCCGACAACGACGGCCTCCAGTCACTCGCCGAATTCGGCCTGGGAATCAATCCGCAAAGCCCCGCCGGCGCCAATGGGGCCAGCCGGGCTCCGACCGCCGGCGTCTCCGCCGACAACCGCCTGCAGGTCTCCTTCTTCCTTCCCGAAAATGCGGCACGCCCCGGCGGCCACGGCCAGAATGAAGTCACTTACGCCGTCCAGTTCAGCACCAGTCTTCAGCCTGCGGCATGGACGACCATCGCCACGAAAACCCCGGCGACAAACTGGACCGGCACCTACACCGCCGGCCCAGCCAGCAGCGGCTTCGTTCCTGTCACCATCAAGGATACCGTTGCCATCCCGTCCGGGACACGCCGTTTCATTCGCCTGATGATGACCTGGACACCGTGATTCGTGGCTGTGGCGGCAGGGCGGTGGTTTAAACTCCCTTCCACTGATACATTTGCTATAAGGCGATCAGGTAATACGATATCGCGGCTGGATGATTGGGGCCTGGCTGAACTGCAAATATCGCCCCTCCCGGTTCCGCAACGGCCGTTGTGCGATGCCCGGATTTTAACCACCGCCAACTTCGCCCCCTGTTATTGCCAGGGCGCCCCGACATCCCCGGATGTCCGCGCATACTCGTCGCCGGTCATTTGCGACTATCTATTTCCCGCTGAAACTGATAGGACAGCAAAGAATTCACCGCCCGCACCCACATGTCTCCACCCGACACCACTTTCTGGAAGCGCAAACTCGCCGCTTTTCTGCACGATCCGCCGAGTAAGGCTGTAGATATCCGCACACATACCGAACGGTCAGAGAAAGCGATGCAGGCCGCCGGGCTGGGAACGCCGGAAGAACGGCGCGCCTGGGATCGGTCGGCGGATCATACCGCAGCGGCGGCGGACCGGTTCCCGTTTCCTCATTACAGCAAGGCTTCGCTGAGCTGTAGTTTCGACGGCGTGAGAAACACCTTTCGCCATCCACTTGGGGGAGCGCGCGGCGAAGAGTTGCCTCTTCCGTTCGATGGGCCATTCATTTCCGCCGAAACCGCAATCGAGGGAGAACAGACGACGCAGCCGGTGCTAAAAGAGACTGCCGGAATGCCGGAGAGCGATCAGTGGCGGGCGGCATTTTTTGCTCACTGGCGGCTTTGGCGATCGCAGTCAGTTGAAAAAGACTGGCGACTTGGCTTTCTGCCGGCCGATACCCGTGTCCCCGACCACTCCATCTGGACGCATATGGCGATCGTGTCCGCCCTGGAGGGCTCCGCCGCCGATAATGCGTTGCGTCCTGCCTTTTTGAAATTCCAACTCGGTCCGGTTCAGGACTTCATCCAGGCGGCACGCAGCACCCGCGACCTCTGGAGTGGAAGTTACCTTTTGTCGTGGCTCATGGCGCGTGGCCTCGCTGCACTTTCGCTGCAGACGGGACCGGATGCCGTCATTTTTCCCAGCCTCTCGGGGCAGCCGTTGATTGATCTCGCGCTCAAGGATGAGATCTGGAACAAGGTGAAAATTGGAGACTGCCCGGTCTGGGAC
>JANNVM010001239.1:0-20613 GCA_031414455.1 Verrucomicrobiota bacterium | reverse complement strand
CTGATGTGGAGGCCGCTCGCCGACGTGAAGTAGCCAGTGCTTCGCCCACCGCCTTCCACGAGCCCCGGCACCAGTCCACTGGCACGCCATCGGGTGCGCACCACTCGCCAGGGTTCTTCCGGACTGAGGCGAAAGACTTCTGCTGCCGGGCCATCAACGGGGATATTCACCAGCGCCGGAGGCAGCGGGAAAATGCCCGGCGACTGCGCCACCGAACGTGGATAGGCGACCCACTGAATGTGCGCGCTGTTGGAGCAGACGTATTTTTCGCCATATTCATCAAACGTCAGGCCGAACTGTGCCGTGCCAGTCTCGGCGCGGAAGTCGCCCGTCTTCGGATCGAACGAAAAATCCGCGCCGTCCACGTTCACCGCGTCGCCCACGGCTTTACCGTTCTCCACGCGACGGACCTTGCCGCCATTGCCGGCGGTCGCCCCGTGGATGCGACTGTCCGGCCCCCACGTCAGGCTGTTGAGCAGCGCCTGCACGTTCAGCTTCCGGCCTTCACCGAATCCGGTGAACACCACATACTGCTTGTCTGCCACGCCATCGCCGTTCGTGTCTTTGGCGTAGATGATGTCAGGCGACGCCGCGACGAAGACCCCACCGTCCCAGCATGTCACACTGGTGGCCCATGGCAGTCCTTCGAGAAAAACGGTGCTGTGCTCAAACCTCCCGTCACCGTCGCGGTCTTCGAGTTTCCGGATGCGCGAGAGATTCTCGTCGCGGCGTTCGGAATAGTCGCGCATCTCCACGACATAGAGCGCGCTGTTTTCATCGAACGCCATCGCCACCGGGTCCACGACTTCAGGCTCGCAGGCGGCGAGTTCGAGGCGAAAGCCCGGGCGGATCTGAAACGACGCCAGCGCCTCATCCGGCGACAGCGGGAACGTGCGGGGGAGTTCCCCGCTGGTCACGGCGGGTTCCTGGGCAATGACACTGAGCGTACCGGCGAAGAGGAGGGGAAGTGTGAAGTGCAGGAAGTGCATGCCGGTGAAAAGTTGCCCGATATTCCAATGTCGAGTGCCGCGCCGCTACTCGACAATGGAATGCCGGGCTACGATCTCTTCTCACGCAAATCTGTCCGGCGAAAGCAGCGTCAGGTCGTGATCCGGCTTTTCTCCGTCCACCACCTGAGCCATCAACTTGCCGGTGACCGGCGCGAGGCTGAGGCCCATCATGGCGTGGCCCGTGGCGATGGTGAGGTTCTGCCACTGCGCCGCGCGGCCCATGTAGGGCATGCCGTCGGGACTGCACGGGCGCAAGCCGCGCCACGGCGGAATGCCGGCGAAGTCCTCGACGCGAAACTCCGGATAGTATTTCGGCACCGCCTTAATAATACCCTGCACGCGGCGCGCCGTGATGTCCTCGTTGAGCCCCGCGATCTCCATCGTGCCGCCGAATCGCAGCGTGCCGTTCATCGGCGTCACCGCGATGCGGGCTTCGGTAAAAATCGAGCAGATCTCCGGCAACTGTCGCGGCTGCGGCAGTGTCAGGCTGTAGCCCTTCCCCGCCTGCATGGGAATGCGCATGGCAAGCTCCTTTGCCAGCAGCGGCGACCATGAGCCGCCGGCCAGCACGATCTCGTCCGCGGCGATCTCTCCCCGTGAAGTCTGCACCGCCGCGAGCCGCGAGCCTGATTTGACGAAGCCCGTGACTTCCGTTTCCCAGTGCAGCGATGCGCCGGCTTTTGTCAGGCGATCCTCCAGACTCTGCATGAACCGTCCTGGCGAGAGATGGCAGTCCTTTGGAAAATAAACGGCACCCGCGATGTCCATCGTCACCCCGGGATCGAGCGCCGCGGTTTGCCTCGCGTCGAGCACTTCCGCCGGAATGCCAAGCGCGCGGGCGCTCTCCGCGGTGTGAGATTCCTCGTCGAGCGTGTGCTGCTCGCGGCACAGCATGAGCAGGCCCTTCTTCACAAGACTGAACTCATCGCCCCCGGCGGCGAGTTCCTCATAACACGCCCGGCTGGCAAAACTCAGATCCCGCAGCAGCGGCGCGCAGCGCGCGACATGCGCCTTGTTCGCCGCGCGCCAAAACCGAAAGCCCCAGGTGATGAGATCCCACGAAAGCCGCGGCTTCACGTAGAATGGCGACTCCGGATTCCACATCCACTTCAACCCCATCTTCACCATGCCCGGGGCCGCGAGGGGAACAAAGTGACTCGGCACGATCATGCCCGCATTGCCAAACGAACAGCCGTCACGCCGCTGCGGCTGGCGGTCAATGACCGTGACCCGGTGACCGCGCTGCGCGCAATAGTGTGCCGTGCTCAGCCCGATGATGCCGCCGCCAATGATGAGAATGTGTTTGCTCACGCTGGTAATTGGTTATTTCCTGAATCCCGGACGGCGGAATACCGCAAGGTGACGGTCCACGGACTTTCCGGCGGTGGGCAGTGCGCGGGAGTCGACGTTGCGCAGGCTTGTTACCAATTCCCCGCCCGCCGCCGTGATCGCCTTCACGGCCAACTCGTGCTCGCGGTCGAAGTAACTGGTTATCACCAGCAGCCCGCTGTCCGAGAGCCGCTCCATGCCGCCGGCAAATATCCGCCGCCATGCCCGGCGGTCGTTCCAGAAATTCTGGTGGCGGAGGAAGACCATGTCGAAGCCGCCGCCGAGTTCCCGGAGGTCTGTGAGCTTCGAGCAATCCTGCTCCAGAAACTCCACACTGGCCCCCGCCTTGCGCAGCGCCCGCGCCCGCGCCCGGGCGTCACCGATCTGCGCGCCGCGGATATCGGCCCCCACGAAACGCAGTGCCGCCCCCGGCCGTCCCAGTTTCGCCACCGCCGCAGACGATACCACTTCCACCTCACGGCATTCACCGCAGGCAAGGTCGAGCACGTGAACTTCGTCGCGCGGCTTGCTTGCATGCGGGAGCGCCGCGTCCAGCGCCGCGGTGAGCAATCGCTGGAGAGGTTGTTCGTCAGGTGGAATGTCGGACATGGCGCGCGATGCTATGCCTGGAGTCCATCCCGGCAAGCGCTGCCATCAGCCATTGTTTCCCTCCCGCCCGACACACGGTGAACCCGGCGCTTGCGGCGGCAGACGGCGCACTACTGTCCGCTGCGGCTCCGCTCCCGGGACCGTAACATTCTACACCCCCATACATCATGAAACGACTCGCATTTATCACCATACTCACCACCGCGGCTCTCTTTGGAGCGCGCGCCGCGGATGACAAGGCCACCGACGGCTGGATTTCCCTCTTCGACGGCAAAACCCTCAACGGCTGGAAGTCGAACGACGAGCAGCCCAATGTCTTCACCGTGGACAACGGCGCGATCAAAGTGAAGGGCGGGCGCACGCACCTGTTCTACGCCGGCGATGTGAAGGGAGCGAAGTTCAAAAACTTCGAGTTCAAGGCGAAGGTGATGACGAAGAAAAATGCGAACAGCGGCATTTACTTCCACACGGAGTTTCAAAAGGACGGCTGGCCGGCCAAGGGCTACGAGTGTCAGGTGAATAACTCGTTCGACAAAGACCCGCGCCGTACCGGCAGCCTTTATGCAGTGCAGGACTTCAAGGAAACCCCGTTCAAGGACGACGAGTGGATGGACTATAACATCAAGGTGGAAGGCAAACACATCGTCATCACGGTGAACGGCAAAGTGACCGCCGACTACACGGAGAAGCCCGGAGATGCCCGGGGAGCCGGCGATCAGCAGAAGAGCCGCTGGGTGAGCGAGGGCACCTTCGCCTTCCAGGCCCACGACCCCGGATGCGAAGCGTATTACAAGGACATCATGGTGAAGCCGCTGGAGTAAGCGCCCGCCATTCCAAATCTCACAGCCCGGCCGGAGCACTGCTTCGTCCGGGCTTGTTTGTCACTGCGTCAGGGTGTGCCCGGCCCGGGTGCCGGCGTGCTCTCCGGGCGGAAAAACTGGAGCATGGTCTCGTTCCGTTGGTTCCAGAGGCGGAACTGCTCAGGCGTTAGCGCGGCCCGCAGCTTTTCCACCTGGCCCTCCTGGAACATCTGAGCCCATGGCCACGGCCCGGTGTCGCCGCCGCTTCCGGCTGCCTGGGCGGCAAAAACGGCGAACAACGAATCTTTCTGGGCATCGGTCAGGTGCAAACCGCCCCGCTGCATTTCTGAGAGCATCTGATTCGCGAAAACTTCCTGCCGGTTCTGGCCCTCCTCCGCGCGGAATTCGGTATAGGCCGCCTGCTGCTCAGTGCTGATCACGGCGGCCACGGTATCCTCCTGAGCCTTTAGAATGGCATCCTGCGCGGCTTTCTCAGGCGGGGGCTTGCCGGGACCGCCGGCATCCCAGAGCGCCTTGCGGTCAGCGTCGGCTTTTTCCAGCGCAGCGGCGATCACCGCCAGTTGATTTTCATCGAGCCCAAGCCGCTCGAACAAGGCATTGAGCCGGGCCTCCCGCTGGAAGCGGCGCTCCATTTCGTGCAATTCGCTCCAGCGCGGTCCGCGACGGTCGCGTTTTTCACTTATCGGCCGTGCACCCGAGTCCGCCGTTTCAGCCTTCGCCGGGAGAGAGGCACCCACCGCGGAAACAGCGGCGTTTGCGTCCGCAACAACCAGGGCCACAGTCCGGTGCGCGCCAGTCAGACTGGCGGCGAGATGATCATTTTCCGCTGAAAGGCTGCTGATGCGTGCCGCCTGCCAAGTCACCGGAACGGCGGCGACAGTCAGGCACAAAGCCGCCACGGCGGGTTTGGAAAGGGCTGCCGCTTTCATATAAAGCGTGGCCGCCACGCCAGGAGCGGGGAGCGAAGCGGCGACGGCGGCGGCTTTGGAAGCGAACGTCACGGGGGCCGCCATGGTGGAGGCCTTCGGCAACAGCATGCCGGCAATGGCAAGGGCCGGAATGGTGACGCCCTTGCGTTTGAAAAGAGTGGAGAGTTTCTCCAGCGCCCGGCTCACCCGTTTGCGCGCCGCCTCCTCCGTGGTGCCCATCGCCGCCCCTGTATCGCGCAGACTGAGTCCGCGGAAAAACCGCAGCAACAGCGCCTCCCGATCGGCAGTGGAAAGGCCGGACATGGCATCATCGAGCACCGGCATCAGCTCCTTGAGCTGCGGTGCTTCGTCGTCGTGGTCACTGGTTCCGCGGATGTTCATTTCTTCGGCGTATCGGCGTTCGCGTTTCAATCTCCGGATGTCGTCCCGCTGCCTGCGGGCGGCCTCCATGAGGGTGGATTTATACAGCCAGCCGCCCACACTGGTGCGGGCGCTCAGCCACGGCGCCTTCTTTGCCAGCGCAGTAAAAACGTTCTGCGCCACATCCGAAGCCGCCTGGTCATTTCCCAAACGCCGCCGCGCCGTTCCGAATACCATGTCCTGATAGCGCTCCACCAGAGTGCGGAACGCACTCTGCGACTGGTCTGCTGCGAATTCCCGCAGCAGTTGCGCATCATCATTGGGCCGGGTGTCCATGGACCGGAAGGGTTGGCGAGTTTGGAAAACTCACTGCTATCCTCCCGCCCCCCCGGCAAGCGGACAGGAAATGTTTATTCCGGGGCCCCGCACCGGGGGACAGATTCAAATCTGTCCCCGGAATTGTAGCTGCCTAATGGGTAAGACCGGGCAGTTTCCTCCGGAGACAACTCCATCAGTGTAACCTTTCGCGTGCATCCGCCGGTCTGCGCGTTAGCATTCTCACCCGGCCAAAAACAAACACCACAAAACCAAACATGAAATCACCCCCCATCCGAATCCTGTCCGTGTCGCTGGCGCTCGCCGCTGCACCGTTCATGGGTGCAACCCTTAGCACACCGGTTCGCGCTGCGGACATCGTCGCCCAAACTTCCGCCGGCGAAAGCGTCTATGGCCTCGCTGCCAAACTGCCCAAAGACACGGAAGCCTTCGCGTCTCTCTATCGTCTCAGTGATCTCGTGGACGGGCTTCTCAAGAGCAATTTTGTGAAGCGGATCCTCGCCAACGAAACGCTCGTGCGCGAATTCGATCTCGACGACCTCCAAACGGCGCTGGAGAACGACCCGCAGGTAAAGAACTATGCGCAGCTCGCCAAAGACGTGCTCGGCGGCGAGCTGATGATCGCCATGCCGGCGGGATTCACAGAGAGTTTTGCGGCCTTCCTCAAGAACCTCCCGCTGGCCCAGGCGGCGTTCCTCACCGCGCGGACCTCCGGCTCCACCGAGTCCCCCGGCTTCCCGAAGGAAATGCTCCCGCTGGTGGAGGCCGTGGCGGACCTGAATGTGCCACCCGTAATTTTTGCGCTCAAAGCCGGTTCTCAGAAAGACACGCTCAAGGCGCTCCTCGGTCAGGCCATGAATGAGATTCCCGGCAAGGTGATGGAGAAACTGGACCAGGGGAAATTCAAAGCGGGCGGCGCGGATTTTGAGAGCATCGTCATCAAGGTTGAGAAGGTGATGCCGCCGGACGCTCAGGATCAAATGAAACGTGAGTTATCCAGTGCGGCGGGCGAAGAAAAAGGCGCCGCCCTTGTGAAAAAGATCCTCGGCAAAAAGGTGGAAATTTCCTGGGGCTGGATGGGCGACTATCTCGTCGCCGGCATCGGAGCGGACCACAGTCATGTGAAATTCGCCACTGCCGCTGACAGCGTCCTGACCCATGCCGACGTCGCAGCCCGTGCCGCGGAATTCGCCGCGAAAAAGCCGTTCGGTTTCGCCTACACCAGCCAAAAGATGCTGCGCGCGATGACGGAACTCGGAGGCATCTTTGATATGCTCGTGAGCATGGGTGAATCAGCGAACTTAGCCGGCGCGCCGGTGAACCTCGAGAACGTCATCAAAGAACTGAAGGGCCTGGATGCCAAGGGCGACGCCCTCTGGCCGAACGACGCGGATGCCCAGGTCGGTGCCCTGTGGTGGGACGGCGGTCTGCATGCCGAATACTTCGGCGGCCCCAAATCCCACGCCAACGACAACAGCCGCCCGCTCACGCTGACTTCGCTGGCGAACGACAAGACCTTCCTCACGGTCGGCGGCCGTTCCAATGGTCCCTTCCGCGACAAGGTCTTTACCTACCTCGAGGATCTCGCCGTCTCTCTCTTTTCCATCTGGCAAAAGGACGTGAAGCCACAGGTTCCGGACGATGTCCGCCAGGGTGCTGCGATGGGGGAGATGATCGCCATCCCCATGGTGAAGGAACTCTGGAAGTCACTGCAAAACTTCCGCACCGCGATGGGCGACGAGTCGGTGATGCTGCTCAACCTCGACGGGGTAATGCCGGAAATCCCCGGCTCTAACATTCCGCCGGATATCACCGCGAAAGGCATCATCCCGCGCCTTGCGTGGGTCAGTGAACTGAAGGACCGCGCCAAACTCGCCGAGTCATGGAACGGTCTGAAGACGATCATCGGCTCCGCCGCCGCACTGGTCGCGGCGCAGACGGGCCAAAACATTCCCACCGAGCCGGTCACAAAGAAAGACGGCAAGATTGAGATGTACGGGTTCGAGCTGCCGATGAAACTCGGTGACGTTTGGCCGCACACTGCGGTGACTGCCACCCAGTGGTTCCTCAGCACGTCCCCGTCGTTCACCAAAGAACTCGCCGGCAAGACTCCCGCCGCGGCCGGCCCCGCCTGCGGTGCCCGCCTCCAGATTAACTTCCCGGCGCTGTGGAACTTCGCAGCCGACTGGAGCAAGCTCATTCCCATTGGTCCCGATGAGAGCGAGATGGTCGAACTTGGTCTCGGTCTCGCCCGTTCCCTCGGCAGTCTCGACATCGTCGCCGGCGAACAAAGCGCCCGGGCGCATGCCACCCTGGTCTGGAAGATCACCGACGTGAAGTAATCGCAGCGTCAAACCATCAGAAACCCGGAACCGGTTCGCCGGCTCCGGGTTTTTTGTGCCCTACTGCTTGTCCTTCTCGCTCTCCGGCCGCGGGTCGCGCGAGAGCAACTCCGCGAGAGCCAGTTCCGCGGGCTTTTGTTGATAAAGAATGGCGTAGATCTGATCAATGATCGGAGTGCGCACGCCGTAGCGGCGGGCGGCGAGGTAAATGCTCTCGGTGTTCGGAATGCCTTCGGCGACCATGTTCATGGAAGCGACGATGTCTTCGAGCCGCTGGCCTTTGCCGAGCAGATTGCCGGCGCGGTTGTTGCGGCTGTGCGAACTGTAGCAGGTGACGATGAGATCCCCGACGCCGCTGAGTCCCTGAAACGTTTCGAATCTTCCGCCCCCCGCCATGCCAATGCGCGTCATCTCGGCAAGACCGCGCGTGACGAGCGCCGCCCGGGCGTTGTCGCCGAGGCCCAGCCCCTCACTGATGCCGGCGGCGATGGCAAAAATGTTCTTCACCGCGCCGCCCCACTCAATGCCGGTGACGTCGTCGCTCGTGTAACTGCGGAACCACGGCAGTGTGAAAAACTGCTGCAGCCGCTGCGCCGCTTCCGGGTCGTTGCTGCCGATCACCGCCGCCGCCGCAAGACGACGGCCGATCTCTTCCGCGTGATTGGGGCCGGAAAGCACCGCCACCGGATTCTGCGGGAGTTCCTGATGCAGGACCTCCGACATCCTCATGCCGGTTTCCTTTTCAATGCCTTTGGTGCAGGAGAGCAGGATGGCCTCACGCTTCAGTCCGCTGCCGGCAACGGAATGCGCCACACTGCGGAACGAGCGTGACGGCACCACGAACATCACAAGGTCAGTGTCTTTGATGTCCGCCAGAGAGGTCGTCGCACGAATGACCGGCGGCAACGCAATGTCAGGCAGGTAGCGGTGATTCAAATGGTGACGGTTGATCTCCGCGGCCACCTTTTCGTCACGGCCCCAGAGAATGACCTGCTCACATTTCTGCGCGGCGGTAAAGGCGAGCGCGGTGCCCCAGCTTCCGGCTCCGATAACAGCGACAGTCTTCATGGGGCGGCAGGGGCGGGCGGGGGTTTCTTCGCGAAGCGGTTCTCGGTCCCATTGAGCAGGCGGCGGATGTTCGAGCGGTGGCGCCAGATGGCGAGTGAACCCAGCAGCAGCCCGAACCCCACCAGCGGCAGACCAGGCTCGCCGCGCCACAGATGCAAAAACAGCGGCACCAGCGCGACCACAAGCGCCGCTCCGAGACTCGCCGCTGCCACGTAGCGGGTGGCGAAGAACAGGATCAGCCAGAAGACCACCGCCGCCGCGAGCGGAATGGGCAGCAGCGCTGCCAGCACCCCGGCGGACGTAGCGATCCCCTTCCCTCCTTTGAACTGCAGCCAGAAGGTGAAGTTGTGTCCCAGCACCGCGCCCATGGCGGCGGCAATCGCGGGCCAGTCCGAGGGAATGCCGCGCTCCGCGAGCACCCATCGCGTCAGCATCACCGGCACCCAGCCCTTGAGCATGTCGAGAATGAATACGGGAATGCCCACACACTTCCCCAGCACGCGAAACACGTTGGTCGCTCCGATGTTACCGGATCCGTGCTGACGGATATCCACGCCGCGCATTTTGCCCGCGAAGTAGCCGAACGGCGTAGCCCCGACAATATAGGAGGCAAGGGCCGCTACGAGACAGGCGATCGCTTCTGGCTGGGTCATTAGCACGCATTCCTGGGCCGAATGCCCGGAGAGTCAAGACAAAGGGACTGCCGGCAAGGCATTAAGCCACCGCCGCGGCGATGAGTTTCTCCAGTTTCACGATGTCCGCGGCGAACTTGCGAATGCCGTCGGCCGTCTTTTCCGTGGCCATGGCGTCCTCGTTCACTTCAAAGCGAAACGTCTTCTCGTCATAACTGCGGCGCGCGATGTCCATGCCCGCGGAGGCAGACGCATCCAGCTTCAATGGCAGCGGATCATTGCTCGCCGCGAGTTCACCGAGCAGCGCGGGGCTGATGGTGAGCAGGTCGCAGCCGGCGAGTTCCGTGATCTCACCTTTGTTGCGGAAGCTGGCGCCCATGACTTCGGTCGTGTAGCCGAACTTCTTGTAGTAATGGAAGATGCTCGTCACCGACACCACACCAGGGTCTTCCTGCGGCGCATAGTCCTTCTTTGTCGCGGCTTTGTACCAGTCGAGAATGCGGCCCACGAACGGTGAGATCAGCCTCACGCCGGCATCGGCGCAGGCGATGGCCTGCGGCAGCGAGAAGAGCAGCGTCAGGTTACAGTTGATGCCCTCTTTCTGCAGCACCTCCGCGGCCTTGATGCCTTCCCATGTGCTCGCGATCTTGATCAGAATACGCTCCCGGGAAATACCGTCGGCTTCATACATACCGATGAGATGCCGGGCTTTGGCCAGCGTTCCCGCGGTGTCGAAGGAAAGCCGGGCGTCCACTTCGGTGCTGACACGTCCGGGCACGATTTTGAGGATCTCCTTGCCGAACAGAATCAGAATTCGGTCAATGATGCTCTCCACGAGCGACCCGCCGGTCAGCGGGCTGCCTTTGTGCAGCGCGATGGCTTCCTCAATCAGCGGACGGTACTGCGGTTTCTCCGCCGCCTGGAGAATCAGCGACGGATTCGTCGTCGCATCGCGCGGGGTGTAGGCGCGCATGGATTCAAAGTCGCCGGTGTCAGCAACCACGGTGGTCAGTTTCTTCAGTTCGTCCAGTTGGCTCATACCGGCGGGTAAAATGGCACCGCCCCCCGCGCAAGTGCGCGGATGGGACTTTTGCGATGCCGTTGCCCGGTGCGGCGGAACGGTCACTGTGATAAAGTATTGTTGTCGCGCACCTACAGTGCTCAGACTCTCCGGTTGAATCATGGCAGCGCTGTTGAGCACTGCGCTCCCGTCGCACTCCGACTGCCTTTACTCCTTTAACAGTTTGGAAATCCCTTCCGGCGTGAAATCCGCGGCCGGGACTTCCACATCGCGGGCTCCCTTGGAAAAATCGAGCAGTGTCTGCTGGCCGGCGACCGGTGATTCGATGGCCAGTTTCTCCATGCTGTAGTGGCCGCCGGATTTGACGATGTTCCGGCATTCGGTGCGTTTGATGAGTTTGTTATCGGCACCATACATTTCGATGCGGAGCGGGAGCGATGTTTCCGGGCTGACCCACAGGCGGACGAGCGCGGCGGCGGCATCAGCCCCTTTGGCGGGGCGGGTTTCGATGATCTGACATTCCCGGCGGCACACGGTCGCCTGACCGGTGATTTTCGGTGCCGGCCAGTGCCAGAAGTCCCCGGTCATTTCATCAATGGTGAGATCGGATCCGAACAGCGGCTGTTTCAACCGGGCCGGAGTCAGGGGAGAAGTCTTGCCGTCGGGCTCGCGGATGAAACCTGTGAGGGCACCGGCAGCATCCTTGTGAACCACTACGGCGCGGCCCTTATCGGCGGCGGGATAGAGCGCGAGATAGAGAAAGTCCTTGGTGTTCCCTGCCTGGCGGCCTTTAATCAGAAACTGAATCGTGCGGTCCGCCACCGGGGGCCGGGCGATCACCAATCGTCCGCGCGCGGTGAGGCCGGAAGTGCGCCGGGCGGCGACGACTTTTTCCAGCAGTTCCTTTGCGGTCGGCGGAGCCGGCGGATCCGCGACAGCGATTCCGGGAAGAAGGAAGAGACCAACAGCGACGAAACGAAGTCCGCGCAGAAGATTGCCGGATCGCTGCCGGAGAACGGTCGGCGTAAGGAGTGAGGAACTAGTCATAACGAAGTGCGGTATAGGGTGCCATGCGGGACCCGCGCCATGCGGGATACAGCCCGCCGAGGATTCCGAGGCCAATGGCGACGAGAAATGCCATGAAAAACAACTGCGGACTCAGGTCGCCCTCAATGCGTCCGCGCAGTGCCGGAGAGGCCTCCAGACCGCGGACGGCAAGGTAACCCGTGAGTGAACCCACCGCGCCGCCCACGATGCTCAGGGCGAGGGATTCCCACAGAATCATGAGCAGGATGCGGCTGCGCCGCCAGCCGATCGCGAGGAGGACGCCGATCTCGTGCATGCGTTCGAAGACGCTCATGAAGATGGTATTCATCATGCCGATCGCGCCGACCACCAGGGCAATGAGCGACGTGGCCCAGCCCATCGCCTTCATCACCTGCACTCCGGTGTTATTGCTGGCCAGTTCGCTCGCCTTGTAGGCATTGAATCCGGGGAACTTCTCTTTGATCGTCTGCTTGAGCGCGGTGATGCCCGCCTCATCCACCTTCGGATCCAGACGCAAATTGATGAAGGTCACTTTGCCGGGGTTGTCGGTAAGCGCCTGCATCTGGGGCAGGGCCATGACGAGGGCGCCGTTTTCCACGAGGGCCGAACTCTCAAAGATCCCGCACACCGTGAATTCGCTGACATCAATCTGCACGGTGGAGCCGGATTTTTTTCCCAGAAGTTCGGCGCAAACCGTGCCGAGGATGACAGCCTTCTCATCGGCGCGGGGCCAGCGGCCTTCGACAAGTTTGAGGTGATCCCAGAGAAAACTGCCCGGCTCCCAGCCGAATACGATCATGCCCGGCGACTCCTCGATACCCACGAAGTCCGTCAACAACCCGCAGACGGAGCGGACGCCGGGCAGTTTTCCGAGTTCGTCAGCGATGGACTGGTCGAACGCCGCGGGCATGGGGCTCTTGCTCGAAGTCCTCGTCACCGCCAAATCAGTGCCGCGGGCGGTGTGGGTGCTGCTCCACGATTTCTCGAACCCCCACGCGATGGCCGTCATGGCCACGACAGCGGCCACTCCCACAGCGATCCCGACAATGGTTAGCAGGCTGCGCACCTTGCGTTGAAGCAGATTCTTGAAGATGACGGTTATGAACCACATGAAGGTAAATCGGAAGGGTTGTCCGCCACCACGCGGCCGTCGAGCATCCTGACAATGCGCCCGGCGCACCGCGCGACATGGGGATCATGTGTGACGACGACGAGTGTCATGCCGCGGCGGCGGTGAATGTCTTCGAGCAGTTCCAAAGTCCTCGCCGCGCTTGCGGAATCCAGATTGCCGGTAGGTTCGTCCGCGAGCAGCAACTGCGGTTCATTGGCAAGGCTGCGCGCCACCGCGACACGCTGGCGTTCTCCGCCGGAAAGTTTGCGCGGCAAATGGTGAAGCCGCTGCTCCAGCCCCACCGATCGCAACAGGTCCTCCGCGCGCTTCCGTCGTTCGGCCGCCGGCCACGGCATTTCAAACATCGGCATCTGGACGTTTTCGAGTGCTGTCAGGGTCGGCAGCAGATGAAACGACTGGAAAACGAATCCGATGTTCCTTGCGCGGAACCGGCTCGGATCGGGCAGCGTGCGCAGGGATTCCCCGCGGAACAGCACTTCTCCCTCGTCAGGGTCATCCAGCGCACCGAGTAATTGCAGGAGACTGGATTTACCGCAGCCGCTGGGACCGACGATGGCGACGAACTCACCGCTGCGAATCGCAAGATCCACGCCGCGCAGCGCCTCTACGGCTCCCCCGTCGAACCGCCGGTAAGCCTTGCGCACTTCAATCAGGCAATCACTCATGCGCAGACGGACTGAAGAATTTTTGAGGGGTGCATACTGCGATAAAGATTCGGCTAACTACAAGTGCAGGAAAACGGCTTCCCGGCCGCCTGGCTCGCAGAGGAAATTGGTTTCGACAAGAACAGGAATCCGGCGCGCCTCAGTCCCCGAACAGATTTCCCAATCCACCGAGCATGGAGCCCTGATCGCTGCGCTGGCCGCCGGTGGCATTGGAGAGGATGCGGTCGGCGAGACGGGCAAAGGGAAGACTCTGCAGCCAGACGGTGCCATAGCCGCGCAGGGTGGCGAGGAAAAGCCCCTCCCCGCCGAAGACCATGCTCTTGAGATTGCCCGCGCGCTGGATGTTATATTCAATGCCCTGGGTGAATGCCGCAAGGCACCCCGTGTCCACCAGCAGGGTCTCACCGCGGAGTTCCTTCTTCACCACCGTGCCGCCGACATGGATGAAGGCGCGTCCGTCGCCGTTGAGCTTTTGCAGGATGAATCCCTCACCGCCGAAGAGTCCGACGCCGAGTTTCTGAGCGAAGGCGATCCCGACTTTAGTGCCCATGGCCGCGCAGAGAAAGGCGTCCTTCTGGCAGAGGATTTCTCCGTTGTACTGCTCCAACTCGAGTGGAATGATTTTACCCGGATACGGTGCCGCGAAGGCGACGCGCTGCTTGCCAGCCCCCTGATTGGTGAAGTGCGTCATGAACAGGCTTTCCCCGGTGATCATGCGTTTGCCCACCTGCTTCATTTTGTCCCAAAAGCCGCTCTTCGGATTTGAGCCGTCACCCATCTTGGTCTCGAACTTGATGCCTTGATCCATGTAGTTCATGGAGCCGGCTTCCGCGATGACCGTTTCTCCGGGATCGAGTTCCACCTCGATGATCTGCATTTCCTCACCGATGAGGGTATAGTCAATCTCATGCGACTTGCGCCCTGTTGGCATGGGAGGAGCGGCCAGCCCGGCAGCCGGAACAGCCGCACCTGACGCGAGGTCGGGCCGCACTTCCCGGAGCGGCTTCCAGTCGGCCATGCCTTCCATCCACACGAGCGTGGCGGGGGTGACGGTGCCGGCCCGGACGAGCGCGGGGATCTCGGTGTCGTTAACGATGACGGGCTGGCGGTTGGGGCCGGAATAATAAATCTGTGCCATGAATGTGGTGGGTAAAGTATGGGCCGATCATACCCACGGATGCGGGGAGGCAAATCGTAATGACTAAATCCACCGGGTGCAAAAGACCGGCGGCAATTCCGCACTCGGCCTCGTCCACCCCTCCCCGCTGGCAAGTCCCGTATTTAAGTCCCGTATTTAATTTCCGCATTCCGGCCCGCTTGCAGTTTGGCAATATCCGAAGGCTGCGTTTAGGTCGCCCCCATGAATCCCGCCGACAACGAACGCGCCCTCGCCGACGCCTTCTCCATCATTCCCGACCCTCACGAACGCCTCGCCGCCATTGTCTCCTCGTGCGGCGGCCCCGGAATTCCTGAATGTGAGCGCCGCGGGGACGACCTTGTCCCTGGCTGCGTCTCCCGCGTCTGGCTCACCGCTTCACTGGAGAACAATGCTCTGCAATTTCACTGGGATGCCGACTCCCCGCTCGTCAAAGGCCTCGCCGGCCTGATCTGCCGGGTCTATGCAGGGACCACGCCCGATGATGCCGCCGCGCACCAGACCGCCATCCTGACAAGTCTCAAACTCGACCGCCAGCTCTCCCCCACCCGCCTCAACGGCCTTGAGAACGTCGCCCGCCGCATCCGCCTCCTCGCCGCCGGGCTGCAGTCCGCAGCAACCCCGGCGCCACAAACGCCATGAGTGCGGCATCGTTGCCGGCACGCGCCGTAATGTCAGGACAGCACTTCGTCCGCTGATTCGAATCCCGCAAGAGATACACGTCACCCGCCGCATCCGTTTTGAATGCCAGGCGGTCTCATGGTCAAGTTCCACCAGGCATTATCCCAGGGCCTCGCGCAGGGCCCGCAAATGTTCCGGCACGGCAGTGAACGGATCAGGCTTCGATTCGTATTCCAGCACCACCCAGCCCTGATAGTTCGCTTCGTGCAGCAGGGTGGCGATCTTCTTCATGTCAGCGGGCTCCATGTCTTTCGCGCCGGCGCGTTTGATTTCCACTTTCACCTGCACATTCACCGCCCACGGCGCGCACCGCGCGAGGTCAGCGTAGGGATCAGCACCGTGGAAATTGCCGGTATCGAGATTGATGCCGACTGCGGGACTGTTCACGGCCTTGATGATTTCCAGCAAACCATCCGGCGTGGCGACGATACCACCGTGATTTTCCACGCCGAGCCATACGCCTTTCGACGCCGCATAAGCCCCGACTTCCTCAAGCGACTTGATCGCCTGACGTCTCGCTGCGGAATCATCCAGGCCTTTGGGCGCGCCGGCGAAGACGCGAATGTGCGGTGCGCCCAGCACGGCGGCGCGATCAATCCACTGCTTCACGCCCGCCTTTTCCTTTTCGAGTTCCGGGCCGTCCGGCAGCGCGAAGGTATTGCCCACCGCGGTGCCGCTGACACTCACGCCGCGCAGGAACGCATGGCGGCGCACCTTGAGCAGTTCGGCGTCGGTTACGTCTTTATTGAAGTAGTAACTCGTCAGTTCCGCACCGGCCAGCCCCTGGTCCGCGCAGAGGTCAATGAACTTGTAGAAGTCCATCTTCGCCGCGTCCTTGAAGAAGTCGCGAAATGAGTAGGCCGCGAGGCTGAGTTGAAACCGGGGCTTGCCGCCGCGAATGAAGGGTTCCACGGCCCCGGCAATGCTGGTGGCGGCGAGGGCGGCGGATCCGGTGAGAAAATGGCGTCGTGTCATGGTCTGCGAATACCTCAGCCATTCGCTCAGGCAAACTCCGCATCGGCGGGCCGCCCCTTTCAACCTTCATCCTTCACATTTCATCCTTCAAAGTTAGGATAACTCCCCAGCACCTTCACGAAGCTGCAGTGCTGCTCCAGTCCGCGCAGCGCCGTCTGCACTTTTTCCTCCTGACAATGCCCGAGAACATCCACGAACAGAAAATACTCCCAGTCGCGACGGCGGCTCGGCCGGCTTTCAATGCGTGACATGTTGATGTGAAGTTCGTTGAACGGCGCCAGCGCATGAAAGAGCGAGCCCGGCTCATTGCGCACGCTGAACATCAGCGATGTGCGGTCGCGCCCTGTCGGCGGGCAGGTGCGTTCGCCGATGACGAGAAAGCGCGTCGTATTGGTGGCGTTGTCCTGCACGCTGTGATCCAGAATCGTCAGGCCGTGCAGCGTCGCGGACAGTGGTCCGCCCAAAGCTCCGGCGTGCGGTGTGCGTGCGGCGATCTCCGCAGCGCGGGTCGTGCTCGGCACTTCAATGAGATCCGCTTTGGGGAAATGCCGCCCCAGCCAGTCGCGGCACTGGCCGAACACCGCGGCATGACTGTAGAGCGTCGTAATTTCCTCCCGCGGCCCGGCGGCCATCAGACAATTCTCGATGCGCAGGAGAATCTGCGCGCAAATGTGCAGCGGGCTGTCAGCGAACAGATCCAGCGTATGGACCGCCGCGCCCTCAGTCGTATTCTCGATCGGCACCACTCCGTAATTCGCCCGCCGCCGTGCCACCGCGTCGAACACCTCTTCCAAACTCTCCGCCGCAGCATAGTCCACGCTGGCCCCGAATTTACTGATCGCCGCCTGATGCGTCCAGGTTCCGGCCGGCCCGAGGAATGCGATCTTGAGATCGTCTTCGAGCGCGAGCGCCGCGGACATGATCTCCCGGTAAATGGCGCGCACGCTTTTCTCCGGAAGCCGGCCCTTCGCTCCGGCATTTTTCTTCAACAGCCCCGCAAACACCGCCTCTTCACGCTCCGGCGCATAAATCTGCAGTCCCTGCTCCTTCTTTATCGCGCCGATCTCGTGTACGAGATCCGCACGCTGGTTGAGCAGCCGCAACAGTTCACTGTCGAGGGCATCAATTTGTTTACGCAGGTCGTCGAGAGGCATGAGTAGGTGTCGCGCACAGTAGCAATCCCGTGCGCCGTGCAAAGACAGATTCAGGGAAGAAGAAATGAACCCCGGACAGCAGGGACCGCATGGATTATGAAGAGACCGGCCTTGCCGGCATCCGCGTTATCCGCGGTTTTTCTCCCCCACCGCGGGCACCGCCGCCCGCCGTTCCTGGCGCGAACGAAACCGCGCCGCTCCAGCCGGCTTCACCAGCTCCGGCAGATGGGCTGCGAGGAATCCCGGCGCGCGCTCCGACCGTCCGGCGCGCGTGTAGTCCCGCCACAGCGTCGCCGCCGCCAGTGCAGCAGGCACACCGTTCGTTGTCAGGAAATCGAACACCGCCTCCACCAGCCGCAGCAGCGCAATGCCGTCCCCCGTGCCGCAGCGGGTGTGAACGAGAGTCGTGAGGCCCGTCACCGCTGCGAACGGGCCCGGACCACAGAGCAGCGGCATGCTCTCCACAAAATTCCCGCTGTTCCCCACGAGATCCCATACTTTCGCAAACCGCCGCAGCGCATTCAGTTCCGCGAACGACATCGTCCCCGTCTCCAGCACTTCATAGGGCGGGTGCGCTGCATAACGCATCGCGTGCGTGGCGTCGTGACGCACGATCGGCGTGCCGCGCAGACGTTTCAGGATGCCCACCTGAATCTCCTGAGGCCGCATCGCAACGAGCCGGTCAAATCCCCGGGCGAAACTCTCCAGCGTCTCCCCCGGCAATCCCGCGATGAGATCCGCATGGACATGCACGCCCGTCTCTGTTCGCAGAAAACGGAGATTCTCCTCCAGTTTCACCAGATCATTCCGCCGGCTGATATTCACCGCCACGTCAGGATCGAACGTTTGCACGCCGACCTCAAATTGCAGCGCGCCCGCCGGAAACCTCTTGATCACCTCACGCAAATCCGCGGGCAGCCGGTCCGGGATCATTTCAAAATGGAGGAACAGTCCCGGCTGCCAGCGCCCGAGGAAAAACTCCATGATCGCCCGGCTCACGCGAATGTTAAGATTAAACGTCCGGTCCACGAACTTGAACTGCCGCGCCCCGCGCGCCAGCAAATCGCCGAACGCCGGCAGCAGCATCTCCAGCGGAAACGCTCTGACCGGAATATCGAGCGACGACAGACAGAACTCACAGGTGTAAGGGCAACCCCGCGATGCCTCCACGTAGATCACCCGCTTCGCCAGATCCTCCTCCGTGTAGAGATGATAGGGAAGCCGCAGCTCCGCCGGCTGCGGCAGGCGCCCCGGCACGATCTTCATCGCCGGACGTTCCCCGGCCAGCAGCGTGCGCAGCACCTCCGCCAGCGACACCTCCGCCTCCCCTGTGATCACGGCATCCGCCAGACGTATGATTTCCTGCTGATCGCACTCATAGCTCACCTCGGGCCCGCCGAGCACGATGCGCAACTCCGGACGCACCCGGCGCAGCGCCGCCACCACCCGCTCCGTTTCCGCCACATTCCAGATATAGACGCCGAAGCCCACCACCCCGGCCCCGCTTTCCAGCACCCGCTCGACGATATCGAGCGTCCGCATATTGATTGTGAACTCCGCCAGCGCCGTCTGCGCCTGCAGGTCCTCCGGCAAATTCGCCAGCAAATACCGCAGTCCAAACGCGGCATGTTGCCACGTCGCATTCAACGTGCAGAGCAAAACCGTCGGGCGGGCGGCAATCATGGCCGCGGGGCTACGGAATCAGTATCACTTTGAGCCGCATCCAGTTTCTGCCGGCGCTGGAGAAGGGCGCGGCGAAGGTGTGGACCCGGCCACTGCCGCCGTCGGCGATGGGCGACCAGTTGATCAGGTTGGTGGAGACATCAGCGCCATAGGTCACATCGTTGACGCCCGCGGGGGCCGTGAAGCTGGCGATCAGCACGCTGCCGTTATAGGTGGGCACCGGCAGCAGTTGCGGGTCGCGCACCGCGGGATTCATCCCGAAGCCGTATTCCAGTTGATTGATGACGCCGTCGCTGTCGGGGTCGGCCGTGTTGGCGGCATCGCCGGTGTTATTCGTCGTGCCGAAATACTGAAGCCGCCAGCTCGCGATGTTGTTTGGCGTGGTAAAGGTCGCGTCGGCAGTGGTGCTGGTGCCCTGAGTGCTGGTGGCGCGGAGGCTGTAATGATAGGTGGTATTGGGCAGCAGTCCCGCGAGGGGAACACTCACATTTTGCGGAGTGTTTCCACTGCCGGCATCGCCGGGCGTGACAGGCAGGGACGCTCCATAAGACTCCGTCGTACCGTAGTCGAACTGCCAGGTCGCGCTGTAGCCCTGGGGATTCACCGTTCCCTGAAGGGTCGCTCCGGTCGCGGTCAGATTCAGCACGCTGCCGGCCACGACGGCCGGTGCCTGTTTGGTGGTGAAGACAAGATCGTCGCCATAGTCCGGGCCCGCGCTGCTGGTGGCGACGAGCCGGTAGTGCCATGTGCTGCCGGGCGTGAGTCCGGTGAGGGTAAAGCTGACCGATTCCGGGGTATTGCCGGAACCGGTGGTGCCGGCGAGGATAGGAGCGAGCAGCCCGTAGGTCGTGTCAGGGCCATATTCGAACTGCCATGAAGTCGTGGCACCTTTTGGATTCACCGTGCCGGTGAGCGTGGCGTTCGTCTTTGTTATGCCGACGGCGGACTGAGTGACGGCTTCCGGCGGAAACAGCGTGATGAAGCTGGCATTACTGCCGGTGACCGTGCCAACGGTGTTGGTGGCGGTGAGACGGAAAAAGACGGTGCTGCCGGGAGTGAGGCCTGTGAGGGTTATGCTGACTGGCCCGGCGCTGATTCCCGTGCCGGCATCACCGGGCGCGAGAGGAATCACGGAGCCGAAGCTGAGATCGGAACCGTATTCGAACTGCCATGTTGTCGCCGAGCCGCGCGGATTGACCGTGCCATTCAACACGACGGACGTGCCGCCAATGTTCGTCGCCGCGCCAGTGACCACGATCGGTGACTGCGGTATTCCGGTGGTGGTAAAGGTGGCATCGCTGCCAAGGGTGATCCCGCCGGTGTTCACGGCCCTGAGCCGGTAGTGAATCGTGGTGCCCGGTGGCAGATCATCGACCGTTACGCTCACTGCTTCGGCAGATGTGCCGTTACCGGTGGTGCCATCGGAGAGGGGGAAAACGGAGCCGTAGCCGGTGGTGAGGCCATATTCGAACCGCCATGAGGATACAGCTCCCTGAGGATTTACGGTGCCGTTAAGGGTCGCGGACGTGTTCTGCACACCCGTCGCGGTGCCGGTGACAACGATGGGGGCGAACTGAGACCCGCCGCCGGTAGTGAACGTGGCGTCGCTGCCCGTCGCAATGGCCCCGGAGCCCACGCCAGTAGCTTTGATGCGATAATGATA